>NZ_RJNY01000002.1:0-173836 GCF_003942795.1 Streptococcus mitis | reverse complement strand
CTGCTCATCAGTTATTCCCATATCATTCTCCTATGTATTTCACTTTTATAAAGTTAAGTATCTCTTCAGTTTCATCAAGTGGTTGTCCTCTTTTTAATTCTTTAAAATTTTCAATAGGACTTAAACCAATATTATTTAGATTTGAATTTAGTTCTTCAATACGTGATACCGATAGACCCGTTTTAATCTTGTCGTTTATAATAAATATTAAATGATATGTACCTGTTTTTATATCTTTCTTTAATTCTAAAAACTCAATACTATCAATATCATAATTTTTTACTATCCCCTTAACAACATTATCCTGTTGCGTTTTTGTCAAAGTTAATTTATTCTCAAAAATTTTACCATTTGGATGATTCAAACTAAACATTACAATCCCTCCTATAATACAGATTACTAAAGCAATAATACCCCATTTTTTACGCTTATTCATTAACATGCCTCCTTATATTATTCTATAAAGCAACTTGGTCTCAATTACCTTATAGTATAACATAAACAGCTATTTTACTGAACATTCGCATAACCTCGCTTTAAAGCAACATACATAGCCAGAGACTCTCCAAGTGAATGCCCCGCAGTTGTAATTTTAGCAGAGGGATAAGTTTTTTCGATTTCTTCTGCAAAACTCAGAGCCGTTTGAAATTGAGATTTTCTAAATGTCTTTGTTTTCGAATCTGACAACATCCGTCTATCACCCAATCCTATTGATTGGATATCTGTTTGGATGTCAAGCCGATCGTCTTTATTCGTCCCTGCATAAGCAATCACTACATGGCTATCATCCACATTCCCATTTTTATCCACAGGAGCAACCGCCATTGCCTGCATACCATTGGAGGTGTTGTCTTTGGTTTTGAGAACTTGGAATTGGCCTAATTTAGGATTTTTATTGCTATAATAATAAACTTCATTTTCTTTTGGAGAATTTTCCGAACGCAAATTATCAACCCAGTAGACTTGATCCACTAAATATCTATATTCTTGCTCAGCTACCATTATTATTCCTCCAAATATTTTATATTTAACTTGGTAATATTAACGCTAATTATTGAAAGTTCTTTTTCTCTCCTTATACTTTCAAAGTGAGAAATTGGTGATAATCCTATTTCACTAGAAGAATCATTAAAGTCTCTCATATCATCAAAAATAATAGTTGTTCGCATATTTTCACTTCCATTGAGTTCTATAGTTAACAACAATGAACCTGTATTACTATCTTTCTTGAATTGCTTAAAAGTAATTTGTTCAAACTCATAATATCTACTAATTCTTTTCACCACATTATCTTGCTGCACTTTGGTTAAAGTCGGTTTATTATCAAACATTTTACATCCTCCTAAAAGTAATATTGTTATAACTAATAAAAATAGTTTAACTATCAATTTTTTAGCTTTCATAGAATGCCTCCTTACGTTATCCTGTAAAATAATTATCCTATAATTGCCTTATAGTATAGCATAAATAACTTTTTCTTTTCATTCCCCACAACATTGCCTATCACATCATATTTATGCCTATGGTCCACCTGACCTGTTACTTTATTAATTGGCACAACTTCCATCGCCTGCATACCGTTGGAGGTGTTGTCTTCGGTTTTGAGAACGCGGAAGGTTTGTCCATTTGATTTAAAAATCTTATCGTCTCTCCAAGGTCGTTTTACTTTTCCTGCATCAACATTATAAACTCCATCGACAATATCATTATAATTTTTATCTGTTATTTTCATCACTTGTTCCAATATTTCACTTTAATATTATCTGTTGTTTGTTGATTAGTAATTTCATTTTTTTCTTGTAAATTTAATCTTTTATTCCAACTAATTACATAATTGTCAGTTTTATCATTAAATTTAAAGAAAGTAATTTCCATTTTAAGTTCTTTATTTACAGTTAATAACGCAGTTCTTGAACCTGTTGTAGCATTATTTTCTATATCATTAAATTCTATTCCATTAATTCCCTCATAATGATTAACTAAATACAATACCATCCTATCCTGTTCGATCCTCATTTTCTCTTCCAATGTCTTTTCTTTTTGGTGATTCAAACTAAACATTACGATTCCTCCTATAATACAGATTACTAAAGCAATAATACCCCATTTTTTACGCTTATTCATTAACACACCTCCTTATATTATCCTGTAAAGTAACTAGCCCAATTACCTTATAGTATAATATAAATAGCTGTTTTAACTAACATTAGCATAACCTCGCTTCAAAGCGACATACATAGCCAGAGACTCTCCAAGCGAATGCCCGTAGTCGTAATTTTAGCAGAGGGATAAGTTTTTTCGATTTCTTCCGCAAAACTCAGAGCCGTTTGAAATTGAGATTTTCTAAATGTCTTTGTTTCCGAATCCGACAACATCCGTCTATCACCAAATCCTATTGATTGGATATCTGTTTGGATGTCAAGTCGATCATCTTTATTCGTCCCGGCATAAGCAATCACTACATGGCTATCATCCACATTTCCATTTTTATCCACAGGAGCAACCGCCATCGCCTGCATACCGTTGGAGGTGTTATCTATAGGATTAGAGATTACTTTAAACCGATCGTTCCCAACTAAATCATCCTTACTATAAGGCCTATTCACCTTTAGAGCATCCACTTTATAAACATCATCAGCAATATATCTATAATCTTTTTCAGTTATCATTTTAATTTACTATATCTTACATCTATGTCCAAGTCTGATTTACTATCAATCTGTTTTCTCTTCTCTAAAACCTCACCTGAATTTCTAGATGTTAGTTGGGACATGCTAATCTCACCACCTAGATTCCATAATGTGAATCTAACATAGTACTTATCATTAACAAGCGCATCACCACTCCATGTTCCTGTTATATTATCTTTAGAGAAAGATTCGAATTCTACCATGCGAACTCCTTCGTAATGATTGACTAAGTATAACGCCATCCTATCCTGTTCAATTCTCATTTTCTCTTCCAACGTTTTTTCTTTTTGGTGATTTAAACTAAACATTACAATCCCTCCTATAATACAGATTACTAAAGTGATGATACTCATTTTGATTCGTTTTTTCATAGTAACTCCTTGTCTACGTCATTCTTTTTAAAGAAAGGTAAGATGAAGTTTTTATAAAATCCCAATGTAGCTACTGATAAAAACAAACAATCAACCACAATAATTGCAATAGATAACCACGGTGATAATGGAATTTTATATCCTGCTGTATCAGTAATCCTCTCCAAATGAAAGTTTCCAAGAACCAAATAAAGATAATAACTGTTCAATAAACTTGCCACATAACCAATCAAAACCAGGGATTTCAAGTTTGTAAATATCCAGATACCTAATAAGGGAAGGATTATTATCAACAAGGGAAGACCTCAGAAAATAAATGTCAAAAAAAGGAACGTTGGACCATTCCACAACCAGAGACAATAAAGAAGACATAGGTAAGAAATGATATAGACTATTCCTAATATATTATTGCTTATTTTAACCATAATTTCCCCTCAATCCATTTCCGTTTATTATATCATATCTCATCTCTATACTACTATTAGATTAGATAACTAATTTTTATATTATCAATTGTCTTTGTATAGGGAATATCCGCCTCGTCAACATACATGTCTTCTAAATAATATCCAGATGTCCGTATAACATCCCCAAAAGCATCCTCTGATAGGGATATTGTCGCCCCTCCATTAATTACAAGTGTTATTCGCCAGGTTCCTGTTGTTTCATTTTTTCTGAATTCTATGAATTCTATAGTTTCAATCGGATTCTGTGTTTTTAATTTTACTCTATTAACCACAAATAGTGCCATCCTATCCTGTTCGATTCTCATTTTCTCTTCCAATGTCTTTTCTTTTTGTTGATTCAAACTAAACATTACAACTCCTCCTATAATACAGATTACTAAAGCAATAATACCCCATTTTTTATGCTTATTCATTAACACACCTCCTTATATCATTCTATAAAGCAACTTGGTCTTAATTACCTTATATTATAGAACCAATAGCCGTTCTGGTCTCGTGCACTGAATTCAAGATTAGCATGGTTCAATCGCGATTTTATTTTCTAATTCTACTGCTTCCAGTCTACCATGTTTTAAAAGAGCTTGCAGAGATTTTTCATAGAGTTAGTACTTCTTTCAAACTCTCTGCTATTAATTTGAAGCTATTTAAGTAGGTATCGTTTTGGATTTAAACAAATCAAAAAGCAGGTGATAACTCACCTACTTTCTCATATTATTGACCAGATGTGTATGGAGCAACTGCTTTATAAGCTGCTTCCAGCGCTTTCTTCATTGTGTCACGTCCAGTTTTTAACTGTTGAACAAATAGAGTACGCGTTTGTTCTGGCACTACTGTATCATCAGAACCAATACTTGAAAGGCTTTCGTTAAACGACTCTCTTACAGTCTCCATAGACTTAAGTGCGGGTTCAACTTGGGTGTTATATGCCTCTTTTCCACTCTCTGGAATTTTTTCTCCAATTTCAACTGCATGCTTTTTATAATTGTCAACTAGTTTACTAAAGACTTTCTTCACATCTCCAACAGTTTTAGCATTGTCAATTTCTTCATCGGTGATCAAAACAACCTCATTATTTTCTGTCTTTGAACTAGACGTTGTTGATGAGGTCTCTGAAGAAGAAGTTTGCTCTACAGAACTTGAATTTTTAGTCGAAGAATCAGACGTTGTTTTCCCTGAACATGCTGCTAAAACAACAACAGATAAAAGAGCCATACTGGCTGCAATAATTTTCTTCATAATGTTCCCCTTTTTATTAAGAATTAAGTCCATTCTATAACAAAATAATTTTAATGTCAAACTTTAGCTAAGGCATCTTTTCTTCCTCATCGTCTGACTCTTTTCTAAGCGATTCGACTACAAACCTCACTTCCAATTAAGGGCGTCCATTTTATTTCTCACTTTGCAAGAAATCAAAATAATTCTTTACCTCCTCTACATACCCATGCTTTTCGATTAAACTAGCCAAAAGTTCCAAATTGTGCCCCTGATAGTTGTCTTCTCGTCGTAGCTCTTCATACATTTCGATAAAGGGAAGCCCCTTAGATTTGGCCAATTCTAACTCCGCTTCATAATCATAAGAAACTTTTCGACATAGAATATTGACCAATTCCCCATCTTCCACTTCTATCACGGCATACTGGGCACGGTGATTTTTTAATGCCTCCCAATTAAAATAGGGCATGCCAATCGACCCTGGATTGATGATTTGTTGCCCTTGACTGCCATAACGAAGCAACTGCTTGTGGACATGACCATAGACTGCCACGTCCGTTTCCGCATCTAGCAGTTGGTCAAATTTATCTGTATCATTCCCAACCAGTAGGTCCCCACCATAGTTTTTTTCAGGTAAATTATGAGAGAGAGAAAAGCGCAGTCCGTCAACTTCTTTCTTTTCCAGCATAGGTAAGTTTCGTAGCCAGACAATCGTTGCAGGATCCATTCGCTCCATCAAAAACTGGGTCATGCGCATTGACTGGATTTCTTTCGGATCTTCCAAACCATATTCGCCATCCAAGGCCTCAAGGACACGATCATCCCAATTGCCTCGAACACTGGCTGTGATAGGAAGGTCCTTTAGCAGGGCGACTAAGTCATTTGCGCCTGGACCAGGGAGGAAAATGTCTCCCAGAAGCCAATATTCACTGGCTCCTTGAGTTTTAGCATCTGCAATCACCGCTTCTAGTGCAGTCACATTGCCATGAATATCTGATAAAATTGCGATTTTATGGTTCATGATGGTTTTCCTTTTTCTATTTCATCTAGCCAATTGTGAAACTCCCAACGAAGAGGAGCTTCCTTGCCTATTCTTTGCCTCAAATGTTCTTGATATTGAAGATAGAAAGCGTAATCTCCCCAACTACTCCACACTTGAGAAGGTTTTGGGATACACAACTGTTTGTTCGCCCTCTCTAACACGATGTTATCTATCGGTACGTGTAAAAAAGGAAAAACGGAGTCTAGGGTTACAGCTTCAAGCATATACAGATACTTGAACGTCATATTAATCCACTTTTGAGCATGACCATAAGTGAATCGAATCCCATTTGAACGATAGCATTCTATAATACTATCACAAGTCCTATGATGCCAACTATCAAAATCAGTTTGACACAGCTTGTCCCGATTCAAGAGATTTAAAATCGCTTCTTTGATACATTTAGAGGCCCGATTTCTCATCTCCAAGCGCTGTTCATCTGGCATGCCATGAAATCGCAAGGTTCGATTAAAATCCAGATAGGCTCGAGTAGTTGCAGCTAAAAATAAATCTTTTGAATTCCCAAAGTAAGCAAATCGTAAAAAAAGGAGTATATCTCTGTCAATCTCAATCCTATTCATTTCTTCTACTTTCTATCTAGATACTTATTCCAATTCTTTTAATGGTTCTGCCACTTGAGCCAATTCCACTTCTTCCTGAGGGTTCAACTTTCTCTGCACAGCTTCTGCGACTACCCTCGGCACACCAACTTCGACAATTTCATCCACACTGGCTTCCTTGATTTTAGTGAGAGACTTGAAATGCTTCATGAGATTCTGCTTACGTTTAGGTCCCAATCCTTCAATTCCATCCAGCTGTGAAGAAAAAGAATTTTTGGAGCGCAATTGACGGTGAAAGGTAATGGCAAAGCGGTGTACCTCATCTTGGATGCGTTGGAGGAGGAAAAATTCCTGAGAATTGCGAGACAACTCCACCACTTCCAGTGGATCTCCAAAGAGCAGTTCATGGGTTTGGTGCTTGTCATTCTTTTGCAGGCCTGCAATTGGGATATCCAAACCTAGCTCTTCTTGGATGACTTGCTTTGCGATATTGACCTGACCTTGTCCCCCATCAATGACAATCAAATCTGGCGGGGTTAAACCTTCTCGTTGTACTCGACCATAACGTCTGCGAATAACCTCACGCATACTAGCATAGTCATCTGGACCGACAACCGTTTTTATCTTGTACTTTCGGTAGTCTTTTTTACTTGGTTTACCGTTGACAAAGACCACCATAGCTGAAACAGGACTGGTCCCCATGATGTTGGAGTTGTCAAAAGACTCAATGCGAACCGGAGTTGGTATTTGAAGCAAGCGTCCTAGATTTTCAATAGCTCCTTGTGTCTTTTCGACTGATTTTTCTAGCAGATTGAACTTCTGCTCCAGACTGACACGGGCATTTTTGATGGCTAGATTGACCAGTTGTTTTTTCTCTCCACGTTGGGGTTTGAGAATCTTGGTATCCACCAAGGCCTTAACCGCTTCTTCATCAATATCCTGCGGAATCAGTACCTCATTGGGAACCAGGTGGGATTTTTCTTGATAGAATTGTCCCACATAGGTCAAAAAATCCTCATCCGGATCATTGTAGTAAGGGAAGAGGTTGACGTCGCGCTCGATGAGCTTGCCTTGACGAACAAAGAAAACCTGTACACACATCCAGCCCTTGTCGACATAGTAGCCAAAGACATCACGGTTTTGCAAATCTTTCGCCATGACCCGTTGCTTGGTCCGAAGTGTTCCAATAGCCTGAATCAGGTCACGGTATTCCGCCGCACGTTCAAACTCCATACTTTGAGCTGCCTTTGCCATCTTCCCCTTGAGGTCATCAATGATTTTATCATCCTGCCCTTTTAGGAAATCAGAAACCTCCTGAGCCATGGATTTGAAATAAGCCTCATCCTTTTTACAGATGGTGTGGGCCATACATTGGCCGATATGGTAATAAAAACAGACTTTAGACGGCGGATTGGTACATTTCCGAAAAGGGAAAATCCGATCCAGCAACCGCTTAATTTCATTGGCTGCCCCTACATCTGGATAAGGGCCAAAGTAGAGTCCTCCGTCCTTCTTGACCTGACGGGTGATAATCAAGCGAGGATAGCGCTCATTGGTGATTTTGATGAAGGGATAGGACTTATCATCCTTGAGCATGATATTGTACTTGGGCTTGTTTTCCTTGATCAGGTTGATTTCTAGGAGAAGCGCCTCAATATTAGACTCAGTGACAATAAATTCAAAATCCACAATCTCAGATACCAGAGCTTCCGTCTTGGTATCATGACTACCACGGAAATAGGACCGCACGCGATTGCGCAGATTTTTAGCCTTTCCTACATAGATAATAGTACCATTTTTATCCTTGTGAATGTAGCAACCAGGGCTGGTTGGTAAGAGCTCTAGTTTTGATTTGATCAAGTTGTTCATAGTTCCATTATAGCAAAAAGGCCGTAACAGGACGAACAAAAAGCCCCACCGATCACTTGATGGAGGAGCTTTGATTTTATTTTAGATTGTACCAACTTCAGCTAGTCGCTACTGGTATAGAGTTCTTGAACAGCTTTCACATCTCGAGGCTGAATTCCATAGTAGGAACCTGCTGGCTGCATGACAGAAGTCTCATTGGTGTGATCCAATCCGATGGCATGTCCCAGCTCGTGCTCCGCCGTGTGCACGATCCGTTCATAAGAATATCCATAGTTTGGATTGGATAGATAATAGTGATTCAGGCGAACCGTTACAGATATAAATTGATTGGTCAACAGATTGGTTTGACTCTCAGCTTGACCTGCTACAGCGGTCGATCCATCATTCATCTCACTTGCCACAATATCTGCCTGGTTAGGATCCGCAACCACCTCAAAGGTAAAGGCTCCCGTTTGATTCCAGTTTTTTATAGCTTCTGCATAGGCACTTTGGAAGGTCTCATCCATTTGAGGCTCAATATAGATGCGAGCCGAGGCCTGAGTCCACTTGCCTTCTGCATGTTGGTGACTGTCTGTCTGAGACAAGACTTCCAGCGTTCCCGTCTCCTTCCATTGATTCCAGCCACCTTGACCAATCTTACTCATTTTTTCAACCTGATTGACCGCAGAATGAAAATCACCTGTCAGATACCAAAGCACTCCAAAAGCAATGAGAAGTAGAATGACCACAGTCCAAACCAGACGCCAGAAGAAACGCCAAATTCCCAACAGAAATCGGAACAATAATCGAATAATCCAGAACATGACGCCCCACCTTTCATAAAAATAAGAACCTATCTTGAAATCACATTCTCCTTGATTAAGATAGATTCTCTATTTTACTGAAGAAAGCTGAAAGAAATCTAAAACTAAGATAAGCGTTCTTCCAAGACAAAGTCAATTGGTAGAGTAGCCAAAAAACGTTCCAATTGTTTTTCCCAGTAGTACCACTCGTGCTTACCTGGACTATGACTATAGGTTACTTCAAAACCAAGCTTTTTGAGGTTTTTCACTGCGAGATTATTGGCAGAGTAGAGATAGTCTTGCTCCCCACACCAAGCCCATAGTTTGGTCTTTTGATCGGACTTTGCAGCCATGCTTTCAAGCGAATGAGGACTAGCTGTCCAGTCTTTGATCTCTCCAAAAACTCCTCTCCAGTAGGCAAGAGAGCCCAAATCCTGACTTTCAGGAGAAAAATCCTGAAAGCTGAGTGCACCAGAAAAACTAGCCGCATGAGAAAAACGATCGGTTGCGAGAGCCAGCTTGAAGGAGCCATAGCCACCCATGGAGAGACCTGCTATGAAGTTTTTTTCTCGCTTGCTGGTCATATTGGGGAAGAAACGTTTCATGACTTGGGGGAGTTCTTCTGCTAGAGCAGTATAGTAGTTATAGCCATACTGAGTATCTGTGTACCAGCCATTATTTGTATTGGGCATGATAACAATGAGATTGGTTCCACGCAACAAGCGTTCGACATTGGTACGCTTGAGCCAGCTATTTTGATTTCCTGACATTCCGTGCAAAAGGTAAAGAACAGGAATATCTGTGCAATCTGGTTCAGTCACTCGACTAGCATCTGGATAGAGTACGGTAACACCCCACTCCATATCCAAAACTTCTGAGTAATACTCAATATTCATAACTGCCATGGTTGTCTCCTTTTACTATTCTATAAGAAAAAGCCGAATATCGACTTTTTCCGTAGGTATTCTGCTTATTATTTAGCTTCCATCACGACTGGCAAGATTGCTGGGCGACGCTTGGTTTGATCAAAGAGGTACTTGGTCAAATTGTCACGAACTTTGCCTTTGAGATCTGCCCAGTCAAAGTCATCACCTTGAAGATACTCTTCTACCGTTTGGTTAATCAATTCTGAACTTTCACGGAGAATGTCGCGACTTTTCTTAAGGTAGATAAATCCACGCGTATGAACACGAGCCTTAGCCACAATCTTCTTCTCACGACGGTTAACAGTGATGGCCACGATAAAGATTCCATCCTCTGACAAGACCTTACGGTCGCGAAGAACGACATTCCCAACATCACCAATGGCATTTCCATCAATCATGACATCGCCTGCAGAAACTGCTCCAGCTGGGACGAAGTCTCCATGTTCATAGGACATGATCGTTCCCTTTTTAGGGATGAAAATGCGCTCTGGCAACATTCCAACTGCCATGGCAGCCTTGGCATGCGCATCCAACTCACGGTACTCCCCTTGGACAGGGAAAAGATATTTCGGTTGCAAAAGATTGATCATCAACTGCAAATCACGCGCATTTCCGTGTCCTGATACTCGCAAACTCTGAGTAATGAGTTTTACTACACCACCAGCTTGGTAAATCATATTTTCAACGCGAGCCACAACTGCTTCTTTGGCGGTGGATGGAGTTGTTACAATATAAACCAAGTCTCCATCCTTGATTTCTACATAACGGTGGCGCCCAACAGACATCTTGCGAAGCCCATTGATGGGTTCACCCATACGACCTGTCTCTAGGATAATCAACTCATGGTCTTCAAAACGAGACATTTCTTTTGGTTTGATCAAGAGACTTTCATTAGCTAGAGATAATTTTTTGAGACGAATCGCTGTACGGACGATATTTTCAACATCAAATCCAGTCAAAACGACTCGGCGGCCAGTCTCCGCAGCTGCATCAAAAACCTGCTGGATACGAGAAAGGTTGCTGGCAACCGCTGCAACGATGATACGGCCGTCCCAGTCAGCGATGGTTTGGGTAATTTCATCCCCAACTTCACTCTCGCTCGCCACCTGGATATTGCTGTCTGCATTCGCAGAATCACTGAGAAGTGCCAAGACACCGTCACGGCCGATTTCGGCTAAACGCGCAAAATCCGTCGCATAGGATTCACTAGCCGTCTGGTCAAATTTGAAGTCGCCTGTGTAAACAATGTTCCCTTTTGGTGTTTTTAACACAACTCCCAGACTTTCTGGGATAGAGTGAGTCGTACGGAAGAAGGAAACAACCGTTCCCCCAAAGTCAATCTCCGTGTTTTCATCAATGATATGGAAGTCATTGAATTTCTTAACCGTATCATTTCCTTTGACAAAGAGTTTCGCCAACTCAATGGTCAACTCAGAACCAAACACAGGCACCTTAGCCTCTGCCAAGAGATAAGGCAGGGCACCAATGGCATCCGCATGCCCGTGAGTCAAGAAGACCCCTGCGATACGGTCGCTATTTTCAAAAAGGTAGTCCATGTTTGGAATGACGACATCAACCCCTAGTTGTTCATTTTCAGGGTATTTAAGCCCTGCATCCAAAACAAAGATAGATTCATCAATTTCAGCGATGTACATATTTTTCCCATTTTCTCGTACACCACCTAGTGTTGTTAAACTGATATTACTCATTTTCCCTCCGAAACTTAATTATCTTGATTATAGGGTAGGTTTACCCTCTTATTCTAAAAGTTCTAAAACTTTCAGCCGAATCTTTCCCTACCATTATACCATTTTTTTGATGATTTTCAAAACGAAGATTTGTTTTCAAAAAAGAGCTGGTTACCCAACTCTTTCCTAACTTCTATTCTTTTTCCATCAAAAAGTCATACATTTCTTGCACGGTACCCAGCGCCATCATTTCTTGGTCTTTAACGGTCTGTTTGAGATTTTGGTAAATCTGACTTTCAGCAATTTCCCTTTTCGGCGCTTCTTTATTGACTGTCATAACGCCATCTTTGATCGTCACAAAGTCCAGCTCTTCAAATACTTGGATCATCTTGACCAGCAAGATTTGTTGAATATTGAGATAAGCCGCCAAATCCTTTAGTTTGTAGCGAATATCAAACTCTGGGAACTGGTAAATGGTCTTGTACAATTTTGCAAACTGTTCTCTAGTTCCATAACCTGTTAGATAGTAAGCCTTGTCAATGTCATTTTTGAAATAGACAGCTGAGAAATCCTGTTCCTGAAAAATGGTCTTCAGCAAGGTAATATCCTCAGGAATAGTTTTCACAACAACCGCTTCACTATTCGCCAAATCCGGCAATTCTCCAGAGAAATCCAAAACTGGAACCCCTTCTGGCAAGACTGCATTCTTCCCACGAATGTTAAAGAGTTGAACACCCTCCACACGCGCATCCACCATCATCAACTGGAGGGCAGTTTGGCCATTCCATTGATTGACAGACAAGGTGACTGCCAACTCTAGGTTTTTTGTTTGAGCAAACTCTGTCGCCCATCTACCTTGTCCAAAGGCCACCACTTCAAAACTCGCCTCACCCTTGGAGATCTTTAGTTTGAGGTGGGCATTGCCTGCTCCCATGGTACGAGCACTTTCGACATGAAAATCCTTGATATAAAAGACAGGTTTCTGATTATCCATCCCAAAGGGTGCCAAGCGTTCAAAGCTTTTAACCGTTTCCAAGCTAAGAGTCTCCAAATCCAACTCTTCATCTAGATTTAACTTGTTCTTGCCACTAGCATCTGCACCTTTTTCACGGACATAGTCTTCTAAAACCTGAGATAAATCTGAAAGTTTCTCAACTTCCAGCGTCATCCCAGCTGCACCAGCATGGCCGCCAAAGGCGATAAAGAGGTCTCGATGGGGATCCAGAGCTTCAAAAATATCGACCGCTTCCACACTACGAGCACTACCCTTGGCGCGACCTTCTTCTATATTAAGAACGATGACTGTCTGCCCTAGTTCTTCCAACAAACGACCAGCAACGATACCCAGAACGCCAGGATTCCAGCCTTCCTTGGCCAAAA
This sequence comes from Streptococcus mitis, assembly GCF_003942795.1. Taxonomy (GTDB): domain Bacteria; phylum Bacillota; class Bacilli; order Lactobacillales; family Streptococcaceae; genus Streptococcus; species Streptococcus mitis_BJ. Next base: position 160,849 of record NZ_RJNY01000002.1, on the reverse strand, counting down.
CCTGGACCTTCTTTTCAGGATCCACCATGGTCTTAGCTTCTTCATAGATAGACTGGACGACTTCCTTACGTTCTTCGTTTTTCTGATGAATCATGAGGGCAATCTCATGCGCTTCCTCGTCGTCAAACCCAGTCAACAAATCAATGGCAGGATTGGGATCGTCCAAGCGGCCTAAGGCATTTAAACGAGGGGCAATCTGGAATCCAACCGTTTCTTCTGTCACTTCGTTCGCAGCAATCCCAGCCATATCCAGCATTTCTTGTAGGCCAATACGCTGAGTATGCCCCAACATTTCCAGACCATATTGAACCAAGATACGGTTTTCATCTGTCAAGCTCACCATATCTGCAATGGTACCGATAGCGACCAAATCAAGCAATTCCACTTGCACTTCTTCTAAAAGGGCACAAGCCAGCTTGAAAGCCACTCCACAACCAGCTAGATATTTGAAAGGATAGTCCACATCTGGATGCTCAGGGTGAACAATCGCATAGGCATCGGGAAGGGTTTCCGGCATAGAATGGTGGTCAGTCACAATGACATCCACTCCCATAGACTGGGCCAATTCAATGGCTTCGTGACCTGCAACCCCATTATCCACTGTCACAATCAAGGAAATTCCCTCTTGCTCGATAAAGTATTTATAGACACTGGCATTGGGACCATAGCCATCGGTAAAACGATTGGGTAGGTAAACACGACACTCGGCACCAAGTTGTTCCAAACTTTCCTTCACAATCGAAGCTGAAGTCATGCCATCCGCATCGTAGTCTCCATAGATGAGAATGTTTTCCCCTTCTTCAATGGCCTGACGAATCCGTTCCACTGCCTTATCCATATCATGGAGTAGATAAGGGTCATGCAAGTCCTCTAAAGAAGGTTCTAAAAACTTCTTCAGACTTTCTTCATCCTGAATCCCTCTTTCAAATAATAACCGAGCCACCTCAGGACCCAGTCCAGCCTTCTTGGCTATCTTTGTAAAATTCGCATCTTCAACCTGCGGGGCAAACTGCCATTCATAAGTAGGAGTTATCAAAAAAACATCCACTCTTTCTAAGAATTCTATCGTTTCATTATAACATGATTTAGGTATTTTCTCTATCCAGATTGCTTTTTTATAACATTTTAGTGAATTTTTTTCAGATATTATTTGACAAGACAAATCTTTTGGTGTAGAATCGTGTTATAAAATCTAACACAAAGGAGATCTCTCATGGCTTTAGTAGAATTTAAAAACGTCGAAAAATATTACGGAGACTACCACGCACTCCGCGACATCAATCTCCGTTTTGAAAAAGGACAAGTCGTTGTCTTGCTTGGACCTTCTGGTTCTGGAAAGTCCACTCTTATCCGTACAATCAATGGTTTGGAGGCTGTTGACAAAGGAAGTCTCCTAGTCAATGGACACCAAGTAGCAGGTGCTAGCCAGAAAGATTTAGTTCCTCTTCGTAAGGAAGTCGGCATGGTTTTTCAACATTTTAACCTTTATCCACACAAAACAGTGTTAGAAAACGTGACACTTGCGCCCGTTAAAGTTCTAAGAATTGATAAAAAAGAAGCTGAAACAACAGCCCAAAAATATCTGGAATTTGTAAACATGTGGGACAAGAAAGATTCCTATCCAGCTATGCTATCTGGTGGACAAAAACAGAGAATCGCCATCGCACGTGGTCTTGCCATGCATCCGGAGCTCCTCCTCTTTGATGAGCCAACATCTGCTCTTGACCCTGAAACCATCGGAGATGTTCTAGCAGTTATGCAAAAACTGGCACATGACGGGATGAACATGATCATCGTTACCCACGAAATGGGCTTTGCTCGAGAGGTTGCGGACCGTATCATCTTTATGGCCGACGGAGAAGTTTTGGTGGATACGACAGATGTCGATGACTTTTTCGACAATCCAAGCGAACCCCGTGCCCAACAATTCCTCAGCAAAATTATCAACCACGAAAGTGACAAAGTCAAATAAGGAGGCGCCTATGAAAAAGAAATTCTTTTTATCCGCATTATTGATTGGCCTTTTCAGCCTTGTTGCTGCCAAACCAGTCCAGGCCGACACCAGTGTCGCAGACATTCAAAAAAGAGGTGAACTAGTTGTCGGTGTCAAACAAGACGTTCCCAATTTCGGCTACAAGGATCCCAAGAAAGGGACTTATTCTGGTATCGAAACGGACCTGGCCAAGATGATTGCAGACGAACTCAAGGTCAAGATTCGCTACGTTCCTGTTACCGCTCAAACCCGTGGACCCCTTTTAGACAATGAACAGGTCGACATGGATATCGCAACCTTCACCATCACAGATGAACGTAAAAAATTATACAACTTCACCAGTCCCTACTACACGGACGCATCTGGCTTTTTGGTCAATAAATCCGCCAACATCAAAAGCATAGAGGACCTAAACGGAAAAACGATTGGGGTTGCCCAAGGTTCCATCACCCAGCGCTTGATTACTGAACTGGGTAAAAAGAAAGGTCTGAAGTTTAAATTCGTAGAACTTGGTTCCTATCCAGAATTGATTACTTCCCTTCACGCTCACCGTATTGATGCCTTTTCCGTGGACCGCTCGATTCTGTCTGGCTACATCAGCAAACGCACAATACTACTAGATGATAGTTTCAAGCCATCTGACTACGGTATCGTCACCAAGAAATCAAATACTGAGCTCAGCGACTATCTTGATACCTTGGTCACTAAATGGAGCAAGGATGGTAGTTTGCAGAAACTTTATGACCGTTACAAGCTCAAACCATCTAGCCATACTGCAGATTAAGGAGGACACCCTATGACAGATTTATCATCTTGGACAGCCTATTTTCAGGATTTTGGACAATTTTTCAATGGTTTCCTCTTCACCCTTGCCCTAGCGGTTGGTTCCTTTATCCTCGCCATGGTTTTGGGCATCTTCTTTGGGGCCATGTCAACTAGCAAACATCAAATTTTAAGAATTTGGGCTCGTATCTTTGTCGAATTTTACCAAAATACTCCCCTCTTGGTGCAGTTTGTCATCGTTTTCTATGGTTTACCTCTCATCAGTGACCATACCATCATGATTCCGATTTATTGGACAGCTGTTCTCTGCGTGGGACTCTATCACGGTGCCTATATTGCTGAGGTGATTCGTTCAGGGATTCAGTCTATTCCTAGTGGTCAGATGGAGGCCGCCTTGTCGCAAGGTTTTACCTATATCAGTGCTATGCGCTTGATTATCTTGCCACAAGCTTTCCGTATCATTCTCCCACCTTTGACCAACCAAATCGTTAATCTTATCAAGAATACTTCAACGGTTGCTATCATCTCCGGAGTGGACTTGATGTTTGTGACCAAGTCTTGGTCGGCTCTCAACGGAAATTATATCCCAGCCTTTTTAGGTGCTGCTCTTCTCTACTTTGCCCTATGCTTCCCTGTTGCCCAATTTGGTCGCAAGATGGAGCAAGCCAACAAAAAAGCCTATTCACTTTAGGAGGTTACTATGGAATCTATTTTAGAAGTTTTGACCCCAGATAACCTAGCCTTTATCTTTAAAGGATTTGGCTTGACCCTCTATATTTCTCTGATTGCCATTGTCCTCTCTACCCTGATCGGGACGGTACTTGCAGTTATGCGAAATGGGAAAAATCCTGTCTTGCGAATCATCTCCAGCATTTATATCGAATTTGTGCGTAACGTTCCCAACCTCCTCTGGATTTTCACCATCTTTTTGGTGTTTAAGATGAGGTCCACACCAGCAGGTATTACGGCCTTTACCCTTTTTACCTCAGCAGCCCTAGCTGAGATTATCCGTGGTGGCCTCAATGCCGTGGACAAGGGCCAGTACGAAGCAGGAATGTCTCAGGGATTTACTTCCATACAAATCCTCTACCATATCATTCTCCCACAAGCGATCCGTAAAATGCTGCCAGCCATCATTTCTCAGTTTGTAACCGTGATTAAGGATACCAGTCTCCTATACTCTGTTATCGCCCTACAAGAACTCTTTGGAGCTAGCCAAATTCTCATGGGCCGTTATTTCGAACCAGAGCAAGTCTTCAGTCTTTATATCCTAATGGCCTTGATCTACTTTATCTTTAACTTTGCTATTTCCAGCCTGTCTCGCATGCTAGCCAAACGTTGGCAACAAGCAGCAGAATAAAAATCAGCTCTCCATTCTTAAGGAGAGCTGATTTTTTGATTACCATAGAACACCTCTATAAGAGAAAATCAGAGCTAAAATCAACAAAACATAGAAGGCGAGAAAAAGCCATCTCATCTTCACACATAGAGCAATATATTCTCTGATAAAGGCCGATGGGATATAGTAGGCGGCTGTACGGCAACCAAGACCATCTCCCTTCATCCCAATACGACGAGCATAGGTACTGGTACGAAAAACATGGTAATCATTGGTCACAAAGAGAAAACGTGGACTGGCCACTAGCTTCTCTCCCATTTCTTTTGAGAAGAGAAGATTCTCATAAGTCGTCGTTGAGTCTTCCTCTAGGAGAATCGCTTCTCTCGGAACATCCGTCTCTTCCAGCAAATAATTACAAATTGCCTGAGCCTCGGAAATCTTCTCATCCCCACCTTGACCACCACTTGCGATGATTTTAACATTGGGATTGAGAGACTGGTGATAGGCTTCTACTGCCTTGTCAATGCGACTCTTCAGTAAGGGAGTCACTTTTTCTCCATTCAATAAGCCTGCTCCGTGAATGATGATAAAATCATAATATTTTTTCTTAGGAATAAAAAGATACAGAATAGAATAAAGCAGAAATCCTGCAAAAGCAAAACCAAAAATCAAATACGAATAAATCAAAAAGAAAAAGATAATATTCACTAGATGATTGGTATAGAACAAGCCCTTGGTATCGCTCACTCGAATCGCCATGATCACAAAAAAGAATAGAATCACGCAGCCTAATCCTAGAGACAAATAATTTGCCTTGGATTTTCCTTCTTTTTTCAATAATACAAATCCATTATAAATAAGGAAAAAACCACTTAGAAAAACTAAAAGAGGCAGCAGGAGAAAAATCCCCGCAAAGAAAATCATGTGCACTTCTTTCTGCCCAGCCTCATAAAAAAGATTGGCAATAGACAGGTAAGAAAAGAGCAGAGATAAAAGCAAAAGAGCCGGATTCCAGAGACTGCGATTGTCCCTAAAAAATGAAATCAGAAAAAGTAGGACAAAAATTCCTGTAATAAAGTACATAGTCTTCTCCTTTGATAACTAGATTTTACCATAATTATGACAATAGAAAAAGAGGAGCCTAGTCCTCTTATTATTTTACAATTCTTGCTTCTGCATCTGCCACAACCTGAGCCAGACTCATCTGACGAAGTTGATTTTCCATAGCTACTTGGATATCCAGCAATTTCTGATCCAAGACCTTATGAATATTAGCCCCTACTGGACAGTTAGGATTGGGATTGTCATGGAAACTAAAGAGTTTGCCAGATTTTCCTAGACACTCTACAGCTTGGTAGACATCCAACAAGCTGATATCCTGAAGGTCTTTTATTATCTCAGTTCCGCCCGTCCCACGCGCAACTGAAATCAATCCTGCTTTTTTGAGTTGCGACAAAGTCTTACGGATAATGACTGGATTAACTCCAACGCTAGCTGCGAGAAAATCACTGGTCACCTTGCTTTCCTGGCCCTTGATAGCAATGATAATTAGCATATGAGTCGCAATGGTAAATCGACTTGAAATTTGCATTTTATTCCCCTTTCACCTGAGATTCTCATCATCTCTCTTCTCATACTCATTATACCCCTTTTTGATGTCATGTCAATCATTACTACTATCCAACCATGCATCCAACTCAATATCATGCCCCTGTTCTTGGGCAATCTCATACAGAAGTTCCTGGTTATGAGTGTGGTGAATCCCATTTACCAAACTTTCATAATAGACCTGGAAATAGGGGAGCTTTAAATCTTTAGCCAACTGCAATTCAGCTTCTACATCATAATCCACTCGACGAAAATCAACATCAGCCAAACCTGCTTCATCAAACTCTAAGATCATATACTGGGCCCGCAGGTCCTTACGTAATCCCGCATCTAAAAAGAAGGGTTGTCCAATGGACCCTGGATTAAGAATCAACTGTCCATCACTTCCATAACGAAGCAACTGTTGGTGGATATGACCATATACTGCGATGGAGGCATGCGGTCCCGTCACTAATCTATCAAAATCTTCTTGTTTTCCCGTATGGATCAATTCTCTTCCCCAGTTTTTATCAGGGAGATGGTGAGTAATTCCTACCATCAGATCACCAAACTGACGATGAACTTGCATGGGTTGATTGTGGAGGTCTTCGATTTCTTCAGGGCTGATTTCTTCTAATATATACTGGCATTGACGTAGGAGGTAGCGATGACTAGCTTTTGTCAAATCTAGCTTACGATGCAAACCTCGCCAGAGACTATTCTCCCAATTACCAAGAACTCTTACAGTAATAGGCAAAACCGCTAAAAGATTCAATATCCTTCTACGTCCTGTTCCTGGCATAAGAATATCCCCCAAAAGCCAGTACTCATCTACCTTTGCCTTTTTAGCATCAGTCAGTACAGCTTCCAGGGCTGTCGTATTCCCATGTATGTCTGAAAGAACTGCTATTTTCGTCATCCTTTCTCCTCATTTCCTCTTACTTCTTTTGTTAGTATTATAGCAGAAAACACTCAAAAAGAGCACTATCACTACTCACTGGATTAACTTGTAAAGGCTTCCAAGACGTGCTATAATATAAGTAGAGATTTCCCCTTCATTTAGGATTATGTGGTCTTCAACATCTCTCAATTTTTGCAGATTGGAGGACTATTGCCATGCGGAAATATCTTAAGTATATTCCATACTACCTTGTCATTTTCTTCTTTTACTGGCCCCTCTATGAGTTGCTTTTACTGCTGATATCTGATTCTTATACGCTGAAGGGACTGTACATTTATAACATTCTCCTCTTTTCTCCCCTAGTAACCTTTATCGTATCACTACTTTATAGCTATCGATTTCATTTCTCACTTTGGTGGCTACTCGGTATTGGTCTGCTCTATTGCTTTACCATCATCACCTTTGGTGAATTCATTCTGCTTTATTTCCTAGCTTACGAAATCTTTACCCTACTTGGTATGGCTTCTGGTGTGGGGATCAAGCATGTCTTCCAGCGGAAGAAAAACAAAAAAATTATACAAAAAACTTGAAAATTCTCGCAATCATGCTATAATAATGCATAGAGACAAGTCACTTAGTCCCTTTCTACTAGAGAGTGCGTGGTTGCTGGAAACGCATAGAAAGCCTAAACTGATACTACTCTACTGACTTTTATGCAAACATAAAACGGTGGCTACGTTAAAGCCAATCTGAGGTGTTCCTCTTTTTGAGGAACATAAATGAAGGTGGAACCACGTTGCGACGTCCTTTTAAGGATGTCGCTTTTTGATTTATTAACGAAAAAATCAAAAGGAATTTCTATTTATATTTCAAGGGCACCTTCACCATAACTAGGCTAATAAAAACTTTATAAGGAGAAAACCATGATTAAGATTACTTTCCCAGATGGCGCTGTTCGTGAATTCGAATCTGGCGTGACAACTTTTGAAATTGCCCAATCTATCAGCAATTCCCTAGCAAAAAAAGCCTTGGCTGGTAAATTCAACGGCAAACTCATTGACACTACTCGTGCTATCACTGAAGATGGAAGCATCGAAATCGTGACGCCTGATCACGAAGATGCTCTGCCAATCTTGCGCCACTCAGCTGCCCACTTGTTCGCCCAAGCAGCTCGTCGTCTCTTCCCAGACATTCATTTGGGTGTCGGTCCAGCTATCGAAGACGGCTTCTACTACGATACTGACAATACTGCTGGCCAAATCTCCAATGAAGACCTTCCTCGTATCGAAGAAGAAATGAAGAAAATCGTCAAAGAAAACTTCCCATCAATCCGTGAAGAAGTTACCAAAGACGAGGCCCGTGAAATCTTTAAAAATGACCCTTACAAGTTGGAATTGATTGAAGAACACTCTGAAGACGAAGGCGGTTTGACTATCTACCGTCAGGGCGAATACGTAGACCTCTGCCGTGGTCCTCACGTCCCATCAACTGGTCGCATCCAAATCTTCCACCTGCTCAACGTAGCTGGTGCCTACTGGCGTGGAAATAGCGACAACGCGATGATGCAACGGATCTACGGTACAGCTTGGTTTGACAAGAAAGACTTAAAGAACTACCTTCAAATGCGTGAAGAAGCCAAGGAACGTGACCACCGTAAACTCGGTAAAGAGCTTGACCTCTTCATGATTTCACAAGAAGTCGGACAAGGTTTACCATTCTGGTTACCAAACGGAGCGACTATCCGTCGTGAATTGGAACGCTACATTGTCGACAAGGAAATCGCTGCAGGCTACCAACACGTCTACACTCCACCAATTGCCTCAGTGGAACTCTATAAAACTTCTGGTCACTGGGATCACTACCGTGAAGATATGTTCCCAACTATGGACATGGGAGACGGTGAAGAGTTTGTCCTCCGCCCAATGAACTGTCCTCACCATATCGAAGTTTATAAACACCATGTACACTCATACCGTGAATTACCAATCCGTATCGCTGAGATTGGCATGATGCACCGATATGAAAAATCTGGCGCCCTTACTGGCCTTCAACGTGTACGCGAAATGTCCCTAAATGATGGTCATACTTTTGTAGCTCCAGAACAAATTGAGGAAGAATTCAAGAAAATTCTTCAATTGATTATCGACGTGTATGAAGACTTTAATTTAACAGATTACCGTTTCCGCTTGTCTTACCGTGATCCAGAAGATAAACACAAATACTTTGACAACGATGAAATGTGGGAAAATGCACAACGCATGTTGAAAGCAGCTATGGATGATATGGAACTGGACTACTTTGAAGCTGAAGGTGAAGCAGCCTTCTACGGACCAAAATTGGATATCCAGGTTAAAACTGCCCTCGGTAAAGAAGAAACCCTTTCTACTATCCAGCTTGACTTCTTGCTTCCAGAACGCTTCGACCTCAAATATGTTGGAGCAGATGGTGAAGAGCACCGTCCAGTTATGATCCACCGTGGTGTTATTTCAACTATGGAACGCTTCACAGCTATCTTGATTGAGAACTACAAAGGTGCCTTCCCAACATGGCTTGCACCACATCAAGTAACTCTCATCCCCGTTTCTAACGAAAAACACGTGGACTACGCTTGGGAAGTGGCTAAGAAACTCCGTGACCGTGGTGTTCGTGCAGATGTAGATGAGCGCAATGAAAAAATGCAGTTCAAAATTCGTGCTTCACAAACCAGCAAGATTCCTTACCAATTGATCGTTGGGGACAAGGAAATGGAAGACAAAACAGTCAACGTTCGCCGCTACGGCCAAAAAGAAACACATACTGTCTCAGTTGATGACTTTGTTGAATCTATCCTGGCTGATATCGCCAACAAATCACGCGTTGAGAAATAAAAACCTAGCATAAAAGCCTCCAATCGGAGGCTTTTTCTCATTTATTCTTACTCAATAACAAGCTTCACTTCAGTGAATTTGATGCGTACGATTGTTCCTTTTCCAACCTCAGACTCGATGCGAATCTGGTGACCCAGTTCTTCAGAAATTTTCTTGGATAGGTAGAGGCCAAGTCCAGATGATTGCTGGGTTAAACGCCCATTGTAGCCTGAAAAACCACGTTCAAAGACTCGGAGCACATCACTGTTTTTAATCCCGATTCCCGTATCCTTGATACAGAGCTCTGGGCCTTCCATATAAATCTCTAGTCCACCTTTCTTGGTGTATTTGAGGCTGTTTGAGAGGATTTGTTCAATGACGACCAACAGCCACTTCTTATCGGTCACGATGATTTTGTCAAGGTCATGGAGATTGACCGTCAGTCCCTTTTGGATAAAGAAAAGAGCATACTTACGGACAACTTCCTTCACCAGATTCTCCACTTGAACCTTTTCAAACACTAGGTCATCATGGAAGCTTTCCAAACGCAGGTACTGCAACACCAGATTGGTATAGGAGTCAATCTTAAAGATTTCCTGTTCCAATTGCTGCTTGACCTCACGATCAGATACTTCTGCTACCAAGAGACGGCTCGCTGCAATAGGAGTCTTTATCTGATGAACCCACAAGGTGTAGTAGTCAAGCAAATCCGTCAGTTTACTTTGGGCTTCTGACTTCTTTTGATACAATTCAGACTCACGCTCTTCGAGTTTTTCCGCTAGCACACATTCCAAAGGAGACTTTGGGTCTCTTTCAGCATACAGTACTTCCTGCCGGTAAACCTGAGCTTCTGCAAAAATATCCCAAACCAAAAATAAAAGTGTCAAAAAGCTACTGAGGAGGAAAAAATAGAAGAAATAAAATCCTATACTAGCGAATAAAAACTGAAAGAGAAAAACAAGAAAACCCAATGAAAAAATATAGACAAAGAGACGACTGCGAGAACGCAGATAGGCCAGAAAAAATAGTTTCCAATCAAGCATGTTTCAGTCCGTACCCTATTCCCTTCTTGGTTTCGATAAATCCTGCCAAGCCTTGCTCTTCCAACTTTTTGCGCAAGCGAGCAACGTTGACAGACAAGGTATTATCATCGATGAAAAAGTCGCTATTCCAGAGTTCTCTCATCAAGTCATCACGCGCTACGATATTGCCAGCATGTTCAAACAGCACTCGCAAAATTTGAAATTCATTCTTGGTCAAACTCAGGACTTCACCCTGATAGTGCAGGTCCATAGACTTGGTATTGAGGATCACACCCGCATACTCCAGCAGACTTTCATCCCGCCCAAATTCATAGGAACGGCGCAACAAGCCCTGAACCTTGGCAAGGAGCACCTGCTGGTCAAAAGGCTTGGTCACAAAGTCATCCGCTCCCATATTGATCGCCATGACAATATCCATCGCCTGATCTCTCGAAGATAGAAACATGATGGGTACCTGAGAAATCTTACGAATCTCCTGACACCAGTGGTAACCATTAAAGAGAGGTAAGCCAATATCCATAAGGACCAAATGAGGTTCTGACTGAACAAAGAGAGTCAAAACTTCCATAAAGTCCTCCACCAAAATAACCTCAAAACCCCATTCTGAGAGCAGTTTCCCTACTTGTTGCCGAATAACTTGGTCATCTTCTACTAATAAGATCTTGTGCATGCGCTCCTCCTTTGTTCTTTCTCAAAATATCAAAACCCTTAATAGCAAATCTACGGATTCGTATCTCTTATTGTTTAGCAGACTATTCCCCAAATCCAGATCAGTAAAAAGATGCTAAATAGAGAACAACCCCACTGATATCATACCTTATTTTTAAGTATAGTTCCAGCTTTATCCTATATTTCCCTTTGTATGCTCATTTAGTTAATATTTCTTTTACTCATCTAATAGTCTTAAAAATTAGCCGTCTAGTTGGAATAAGCGCCTTATAAGCTTATGTAACTCCTCTGTTCATAAAAGTAATCACTTTAAACAACTAGATCTAGCTTTCTTATTGACAGACCAGTTAGGATTTGTTAAGATATGAATGAATATGATGTTGTGTTCATTCATACAATAAAGGAGGTTCATTCATATTGAACAAAAAACAAGCTTTAAAAACAGCGGCCTATGAAGTTTTTTCGAAAAAAGGTTACAAGGCAACAGGTATTTCAGAAATTGCTAGGCAAGCTGGTGTTGCAGTTGGTTCTTTTTATAACTATTACGAGAGTAAAGAAGCCATTTTTCTAGACATCTATATAGATGAAAACAACCGTGTTCGCCAAGCTATGATCGAAGAACTGGATTGGGAAATTGACATGATCGACCTCATTGGTCAACTATTTGCTCAGTCCAGAACTCTCGTTTCTTCCAATAAAATCCTTGCAGAATGGTACAATCCTGCCATCGCAGATGAGTTACACAGCTACTATTCCTCGGAAGAAGGCAAAGTCGCAAATCCTTTTCATCAGTTTCTAGTTAAAACTTTTACAAATCGTATGCAGGCTGAAGGGTACTCGCCAGAAAAGATTCAAGATATTTTACAGGTTTACAACCTATTTTACTACATGGATATGCATATCACGGAAAAAGATTTTCCAGATATAGGCAAAACTGTTGAAATACTTGCAACCAACTTCATAAAAGGAGTTCTAAAATAAAGAAAATGGTTTTCTTTATTTTTTGAAAAGATATGAATGAATTTTTTTATAGTTCATTCATAAAATTAAGAACAGGAGTCATAAAAAATGAAAAGAGGTAAAAAAATGTTTATTATCATTCTATCTACACTTGGAGTCCTAGGCCTTATAACTTGGGGTATCATCGCTTATCTTGGGCGAAGTCAGATTCTATCAATAAAATCTATCGAAAACCCCAGCGGGGATTTGTATTTTATTCATATCACAAAACCGAGTCATCAAAACTGGAAAGCTGGGGCTTGCGCTCAGTTTAAGCTCCCCGATACGTTGTCTACGACTAGAAAAAATGAAGATAAAGGGAATCAATTCAGTCGATGGCTAACCATTGCCTCCACACCTGATGAAGATGAAATCCTCATTTTAACTCATGATAGCGGTAGCCACTTTAAGGAAACCTTGACACATTTACCTGCTGGAAGTGAGATTGAGATGAGTTGGCTGGATTCCTCTTTGGTTGTTAAAGATGCAAATCAGCCACTAGTTTGCTTTGCATCTGATGTCGGTATTTCTGCTCTACGTCCTCTTGTCAAAGAGTGGGCTGGGGAATGCCCGATTATTCTCAACCACTTTGACAAAGGAGTTACTATTTTTGATAACGAGATGAAGGAACTGGCACAAAAAATACCGAATTTTACTTACGAAACTAGCAATGAACTTTCTCAAAGTCAAGAATTTTTAAAAAATGCTATTGATAAATACGGCAATCAAGCCAGCTATCTCATCACCGGCCATCCTGATGATGTAAATGAGATGAAGAATTTTTTAAAGGAAAATGGGATTGATAGCAAAAACATTCAAGCAAGTTCGTTTAGAGGTTTGAAATAGGAGCAATCTGTCTCCTATGTATTTCAATCAAATCCTACTAGGTCATTCAAACAAGCCTACTAGCTAATTCTAGATAAATGTGATAGGATAAACATAGAGAAAGGAGCTTTTATGGACAATATTTTTGACTACCTCAATGATGTAGCATACGATTCCTTTTATGACCTCCCCGTGAATGAGTTAGACGTTCTTGTCCTGACTGAATTAACCTACCTTGCTTTTGATGATGTAGTCACCCAAGAACCAAAGCGTCTCATAGATCTAGCACCCCAAATTCCTAGAGAAACGACGATGTTGACCAATAAAATCCGCCTCCAGTTGTTAGATCAACTCTCTCAACACAAACGCTTTAAAAATTGCAAGCTCTCAGACTTTATCAATGATATCGATCCTGAATTGCAAAAACAGTTTGCAGCCATGACTTATCGTATCAGTCTCGATACCTATTTGCTTGTCTTTCGTGGAACTGATGACAGCATCATTGGCTGGAAAGAAGATTTCCATATGACCTATATGAAGGAAATCCCAGCTCAAAAACATGCTCTTCAGTATTTACAGGACTTTTTTGCTCAATATCCTAATCAAAAGGTTATCCTAGCAGGGCACTCAAAAGGGGGCAATCTAGCTGTCTATGCTGCCAGTCAACTTGATCCAAACTTGCAGAAAAATATTATCTCTGTCTACACTTTTGATGCACCTGGACTTCACAAGGAACTAACCGAAACATCAGGCTATCAAAATATGATGAAACGAACGAAAGTATTTGTCCCACAAGGTTCTATCATTGGGATGATGCTGGAAATTCCTGATAAAAAAATTGTTGTTCGAAGCACTGCCTTGGGTGGTATCGCCCAGCACGATACCTTTAGTTGGCAGATTGAAGACAAACACTTTGTCCAACTAGACGAGACCAATAGTGACAGCCAACAAGTCGACACTACTTTCAAGGAATGGGTTGAAACAGTCCCTGACGAGGAACTACAACTCTACTTCGACCTCTTTTTTGGAATCATTCTCGATGCAGGAATTTCCTCTATCAACGATCTTTCTTCCTTCAAGGTCATTGAACACATTCATCAACTCTTTGTCCAAGCTCAATCCCTCACACCCGAAGAAAGAGAAACCATGGGGCGCTTAACCCAACTCTTGATTGACACCCGATACCAAGCTTGGAAAAATCATCAAGGCACGAGAAAGACTTTCTGATACCCTAAGTATTCTCTTCTATGCTATACTTAGTTTAGTACATTCTTTGAGATTGGAGCCAGTATGAAAATCCATAAAACCGTGAATCCCGTTGCCTATGAAAACACTTATTATCTAGAAGGGGACCAACACCTGATTGTGGTTGACCCAGGTAGCCATTGGGAAGCTATTCGCAAGACTATCGAAAAAATCAACAAACCAGTCTGTGCGATTCTCCTGACCCACACCCACTACGACCATATTATGAGTCTGGACTTGGTTCGTGAGACTTTTGAAAATCCTCCAGTTTATGTAGCAGAGAGTGAAGCTAGCTGGCTTTATACACCTGTAGATAATCTCTCTGGTCTCCCTCGTCACGATGATATGGCAGATGTAGTCGCAAAACCTGCAGAACACACCTTTGTCTTTCATGAAGAATACCAGCTTGAGGAATTTCGTTTTACAGTTCTACCAACCCCAGGGCACTCTATTGGCGGTGTTTCCCTGGTCTTTCCTGATGCCCATCTAGTCTTGACCGGAGATGCTCTATTCCGAGAAACCATCGGTCGAACAGACCTTCCTACAGGTAGCACGGAACAACTCCTCCATAGCATTCAGACGCAACTCTTCACCCTCCCTAACTACGATGTCTACCCTGGTCATGGTCCAGCTACGACTATCGCTCACGAAAAGACCTTTAATCCCTTTTTCTAGCAAACAAAAAACCAAGGATAATTTCCTTGGTTTTTGTCTTACCAAATAATCACACGTTCCTCTGGTGAACGCCACATACCATCGCCTTCTTTGACATCGTAAGTTGTAAAGAAGTCATCGAAGTTTGGTACTTGAACATTGACACGGAGTTTGGCAGGCGCGTGCACATCGACACTGGCCATGAGTTTCATCAACTCAGGACGGCCTTTCATACGCCAGATACGAGCAAAGTTGTGGAAAAATTCTTCAGCTGAGAAGTCTGGTTCTCTCTTAGCAGCTTCAAGGGCTGCAGCAATCCCGCCCAAGTCAGCAACGTTTTCAGACACGGTTAGTTTCCCGTTGATTCTTGCACCGTAAGATTCTTGCCCATCAAACTGGTCGATAACTTTCTGCGTTTTTTCTTTAAAGGCAGCATAGTCGCTTTCTGTCCACCAATCCTTGAGGCTACCATTTTCATCAAAAGAAGCACCATTTGTGTCAAAGGCATGAGAAATCTCGTGGGCAATAACAGCACCAATCCCACCGTAGTTGGCAGAAGACGATTGATGCAAGTCATAGAATGGAGCCTGTAAAATAGCCGCTGGGAAGACAATCAAGTTCTTCTGAGGATTGTAGTAGGCATTGACCATGTGTGCTGGCATGCCCCACTCCTTGTAATCAACCGGTTGGTTCCACTTGCTCCAGCTGTACTTGATTTCCACACGCCCAAAGGCTAGGGCATTCTCAAAGAGACTGGCAGTTTCATCCACTACCTTGTCCTTGTAGCGTTCTGGCAATTCCTCTGGATAACCGATATAAGGCTTGATGACATTGAGTTTGACAATGGCCTTGTCTCGCGTTTTAGGTGTGAGCCAGTCGTTCTTGGCCAAGCGTTCCTTATAAACGTCAATCATTGTCGCTACTTTTTTCTCTACATCAGCCTTAGCTTCTGGGGAGAATTTTTCATGCGCATACCAGAGACCAAGAGCTTGCTTGAAAGGACCTTGGGCTAAGTGATAAGCTGCCTTGACCTTGTCCTGAGCTTCTGGCACACCTGAAAGGGCACGACCATAAGCACCTGACAAAACACGAATCTCATCTGTCAGATAGCTGGTTGAAAGATTGACTACGCCCAAAATCAAGGTCGCTTTAAGTAGAGGCCACGCTTCTTCACTATAGAATTGCTCTGCTGCTTGCCAGAAACGTTCCTCGTCTACGATAACCTTGTCAGGCACTTGCCCAAGAACAGCTTGGAAGAAGTCATCTAGAGGTAGGTCAGGGGCAAATTTCTTGAAATCTTCATAAGCGTATGGATGGTAGAGTTTGGCATATTCTGAACTTTCTTCGTTAGAAAGCACCACAGCTGCAACTCGACGGTCCAATTCTAATCGTTTCTCTAGTAAGTCTGCGATTTCCTCATCTGAAAAATCATAGGCTTTGAGAAGATTCGTAGTACTTTCCTTCCAAAGAGTCAAGAGCTCCTCACGCTGAGGATGGTCTTCAGAGTAGTAAGTTGTATCTGGCAAGATAGTTCCTGGTGCACTGGCCCAAAGAACATTGATTCTGGCATCCATAAAGTCTGGTGATACACCAAATGGAAGGAAGTTTGGCTTCCCTGCTAGTTCAAACTCTGCCAGTTTGCTAGTAAAATCTGCAAAACTCTCCAGATCTTGGTATTCCTTGAGTAGAGGAAGGACAGGCTTAATCCCATCTGCTTCTCTCTTGTCAAAATCACGTACCATACGATGGTACTTAACAAAGTTGGCGAGGATAGCATCCTCTGGAACATCCTCACCTGCCAACCACTTGTCCGTAGTCGCCAGCATCAACTCTTCAATTTCCTCATCAAGGTCAATAAAACCACCTGTTCGAGATTTGTCAGCTGGAATGACAGCTGTTTTTTCCCATTCGCCATTGATTGCATCATAAAAATCGTCTTGATAACGTGTCATCTTGTTCTCGCTTTCATTTTTTCACCTATTCTTAGCTTAGCAAAAAACACTTAGGAATGCAATTAAAAATGGTCTAGCTTTTTTCTTCATTTTTCAGTTATTATTTTAAATTTTTCAAAAATTAACTTGACTTAATTTTTTTTTTAAGGTATATTAAAAGATAGGAGGAATACAACTGTATGATACGTATCGAAAACCTCAGTGTCTCCTACAAAGAAACGTTGGCACTAAAGGATATTTCACTAGTGCTCCAAGGACCAACTATTACCGGAATTATTGGTCCAAACGGTGCTGGAAAATCAACTTTATTAAAAAGTATGTTGGGAATTATCCCACATGAAGGTCAGGCCTTTCTCGACGACAAAGAAGTCAAGAAATCTTTAAATCGAGTTGCCTATGTCGAGCAAAAAATCCATATCGACTACAATTTCCCTATCAAGGTCAAGGAATGCGTCTCTCTGGGACTCTATCCATCCATACCGCTCTTTCACACCTTAAAAGCCAGCCACTGGAAAAAAATGGCAGATGCACTTGAAATCGTTGGACTTTCAGACTATGCTGATCGCCAAATCAGCCAGCTCTCAGGAGGACAATTCCAACGTGTGTTGATTGCCCGTTGCTTAGTGCAGGAAGCAGACTACATCTTTCTAGATGAGCCATTTGTCGGGATTGACTCGGTTAGTGAAGAGATTATCATGAATACGCTGAGAGATCTTAAAAAAGCTGGTAAAACAGTTCTCATCGTCCATCATGACCTCAGCAAAGTCCCCCATTATTTCGACCAAGTTTTGCTTCTCAATCGAGAGTTAATAGACCTTGGTCCGACCGAAGAAACCTTTACCGAGGCCAATCTCAAAAAGGCCTACGGTAGCAAACTCTTTTTCAATGGAGGTGCCCTATGATAGCAGAATTTATCGATGGATTGCAAAATTTCCATTTCCTACAAAACGCCTTGATCACAGCTATTGTCATCGGAGTTGTTGCTGGAGCTGTGGGATGTTTTATCATCCTACGTGGTATGTCTCTCATGGGAGATGCCATCTCTCACGCAGTTTTGCCCGGCGTAGCCCTTTCCTTTATCCTGGGAATTGATTTCTTTATTGGAGCGATCATCTTTGGTTTGATGGCTTCCATCATCATTACCTACATCAAGGGAAACTCTATCATCAAGAGTGACACTGCCATTGGTATTACCTTTTCATCTTTCTTAGCCTTAGGTGTCATCTTGATTAGTGTTGCCAAGAGTTCGACAGACCTCTTCCATATCCTTTTTGGGAATATCCTCGCTGTCCAAGATACGGACATGTGGATTACCATTGGTGTGGGGGCATTGATTCTCTTGATTATTGGGATTTTCTTTAAACAACTATTGATTACATCCTTTGACGAGCTCCTGGCTAAAGCAATGGGAATGCCCGTTAATTTCTACCACTATCTACTCATGGTGCTCTTGACCCTTGTATCCGTCACCGCCATGCAAAGTGTTGGAACCATTCTTATCGTGGCCATGTTGATCACCCCAGCTGCGACGGCTTACCTTTATGCTAATAGCCTAAAGAGCATGATTTTTCTTTCATCAGGCCTAGGAGCTCTGGCTTCTGTTGTAGGGCTCTTTATCGGCTATAGTTTCAATCTCGCAGCAGGATCGAGCATCGTGCTCACATCCGCCAGCTTCTTTCTAATCAGTTTCTTTATCTCTCCTAAGCAACGATACTTGAAACTGAAAAACAAAAAAATCATTAAATAACGGGGAAACCCTTCTGGAGGAATCTAATGAAAAAATTAGGTACATTGCTTGTACTCTTTCTTTCCGTCATTGCTCTTGTAGCATGTGCTAGCGGAAAAAAAGATACGGCTTCTGGTCAAAAACTAAAAGTTGTTGCTACAAACTCAATCATCGCTGATATTACCAAAAATATCGCTGGTGACAAGATTGATCTTCATAGTATCGTTCCTGTTGGTCAAGACCCACACGAATACGAACCACTTCCTGAAGACGTTAAGAAAACTTCTCAAGCTGACTTGATTTTCTATAACGGTATCAACCTTGAAACAGGTGGCAATGCTTGGTTTACCAAATTGGTCGAAAATGCCAAGAAAACTGAAAACAAAGACTACTTTGCAGTCAGCGAAGGCGTTGATGTTATCTACCTTGAAGGCCAAAACGAGAAAGGCAAAGAAGACCCACACGCTTGGCTCAACCTTGAAAATGGGATGATTTATGCTAAAAATATCGCTAAACAGCTCATTGCCAAGGACCCTAGCAACAAGGAATTCTACGAAAAAAATCTCAAAGACTATACTGAAAAACTAGACAAACTGGACAAGGAAGCCAAAGAGAAATTTAACAATATCCCTGCTGAGAAGAAACTCATCGTAACCAGCGAAGGATGCTTCAAATACTTCTCTAAAGCCTACGGTGTTCCAAGTGCCTACATCTGGGAAATCAACACGGAAGAAGAAGGGACTCCGGAACAAATCAAGACCTTGGTTGAAAAACTTCGCCAAACAAAAGTTCCATCACTCTTTGTTGAATCAAGTGTCGATGACCGTCCAATGAAGACTGTTTCACAAGACACAAACATCCCAATCTACGCACAAATCTTTACTGACTCAATCGCTGAAGAAGGCAAAGAAGGCGACAGCTACTACAGCATGATGAAATACAACCTTGACAAGATTGCTGAAGGTTTGTCTAAGTAATCCATTAAAAAAACGTCGTTCTCACGTGAATGGACGTTTTTTTGTCCCTTAATTTCCAGTCAAATCATTGGAAAAATCTGACAATTCTCGGTAAAATAAAAGAAAAAAGAATGGAGTAGTTTCATGACCACTTTTCTCGGAAATCCTGTAACTTTTACAGGTAAACAACTGCAAGTCGGAGACAAGGCACTTGACTTTTCTCTTACAACAACCGATCTCTCTAAAAAAACGCTAGCTGACTTTGATGGAAAGAAAAAAGTCTTGAGTGTTGTCCCTTCTATCGATACTGGTGTCTGCTCAACGCAAACACGTCGATTCAACCAAGAACTAGCTAACCTTGACAACACCGTCGTTCTTACTGTTTCTATGGACCTACCATTTGCCCAAGGACGCTGGTGCGGGGCTGAAGGCCTTGACAATGCCATCATGCTTTCAGACTACTTTGACCATTCTTTCGGGCGTGATTATGCCCTCTTAATCAACGAATGGCATCTCCTTGCACGTGCCGTCTTTGTTCTCGATACTGACAATGTCATCCGTTACGTAGAATACGTTGACAACATTAACACGGAACCAGACTTTGGAGCTGCAATTGCTGCAGTGAAAGAACTGGACTAAAATCAAAGCCATTAGGGCAGAAGGCTAGAGAAATCTAGCTTTTTTTGATATACTAGATGTAGAGAAAAGACAAGAGGAAACGAATGACGCCAAATAAAGAAGATTATCTAAAATGTATTTATGAAATCGGTACGGAGATGCAAAAAATCACCAATAAAGAAATTGCTACCCGTATGCAGGTCTCTCCACCTGCCGTAACAGAGATGATCAAACGCATGAAAAGTGAAAATCTCATCCTCAAGGATAAGGAGAACGGCTATCTATTGACAGATATTGGCCTCAAACTGGTGTCAGAACTCTATCGCAAACATCGGTTGATTGAAGTCTTTCTAGTTCACCATCTCGACTATACTAGCGATCAGATTCACGGAGAAGCTGAGGTCCTAGAGCACACTGTATCCGACCTCTTTGTAGAGAGACTAGATAAACTGCTAGGCTTCCCTCAAACCTGTCCCCACGGAGGAACCATCCCAGCCGAGGGAGAACTCTTGGTTGAAATCAATAACCTGCCACTAGCAGCCGTCCAGGAAGCTGGAACCTATCTCCTGACTCGGGTTCACGATAGCTTTGATCTGCTCAAATACTTAGAAAAGTATGAGATTCATATTGGTGACCAAGTCCAGGTCAAGCAGTTTGATGGCTTTTCCAATAGCTTTACTCTAGTCAACAAAGACGAAGATCTCCAAGTTAGCATGGATATCGCCAAACAACTCTATGTCGAAAAAATCGACTAATTTCTCAAGTCCCCTACCAACCCTGAAAGTTTTATTTTCAGGGTTTTATTTCTATTGTTTGATTTTGCTCTCATTTAGTTGTAGAATATTTGTAAAAAACAAGAAAGATACCTTAGCCTATGAAAAAATCACTAAAAATTTTTGCGACATCTAAATGGTTTGACCTATTCGGAGTTGCTCTGGTCGTTGGGATTGCGATTGCATCTGGTTACCTCAACTCACGCCTCGATAAATTCGTAGACTGGGGACCATGGACAGCCCTTGTTCCCTTTGGATTAATTTCCGTAACCAACGTTGGGATTTCCATGTTGTCCACTCGTTTCACGGGAAAATTAAGCAAATGGGGAAATTACTTTGGTATTGTTAATACCATTTTGTCCGGCACCATTGATTATATCCTTGGAAATAAGGCGGCTATTATCACCTATCCCGTCACCTTCCTCATTTATACCTTTGCTATTAAGAAATGGGAAGCTTCGCAAGAAGGCAGACCCAACCAAATGAGCCAAAAACAGCTAAAATTGGCGGCCATCATCATTTCCATCATCGCCTTCCTCTTTGCCTTTGTGACCAACTATATCGGCTATGGGGGCAAGATGAATCTCCTCGCCTACGTAACAACTATTGCCTTTGCACTGTCCCTCATTGCCAATGCTTTGAACGCATTGAAATTGACAACTCAGTGGGGCTTTTGGTTGATTTACAATTTCGTTCAGCTGACAAAGGCTGGCATTCAAGGAAATTTTGCCAATATCGGAAAATATATCTTTTATATCCTCAATGCAATCGGAGCTTTATTTGTCTGGAATGATGAAGAAGTAAAACAATAAGAGGAAACTCAAATAAAGAAATCTAATAGAATCTCCTTACTAAAATTTTTTATCATTCTACTTGTAACTTCCATTCTTTTGGAGTAGAATGAAGCTAGATAAAAGAGGGAGGTCATCTTATGAAAAAACTCTTTAGAATTCATTTTGTAGCCATTGCACTCTGCGATTTGCTACTATTAGCATTTTTTATCACAAGACATGAGACAGCTTTGGGCTGGCTCATGCCCTCTGGTTTTATTTTCATCCTTGCTCAGGGACTACTGCTATCTCGCTTGGTCTTCCGACTCAAAAAACATTTCTCTGAGATTTATCCTCAAATCAATAAAAAGTTTCGCTTCTACTATTTAGGAGTACTCATCAGCGATTTTCTATTATTTGTCCTCTTAGCCTTCGCTAGTTCTCAGCGACTTTCCTCTCCTATTCCAATCGTCACTGGTTGTCATTCTACTTTATATTACATAACGGCTAGCCACCTAAGAGAAAACTATCCCGACTTTTACAACAAACATACCTCTTTATGGGAGTGTCTATAAACAAAAACCAAGCCAGCTGGGCTTGGTTTTCTTATCTATTTTGAGTATCAAGAATGATGGTAACTGGCCCATCATTTACCAGCTCCACCTGCATATCCGCTCCAAAAATACCAGTCTGAACAGGGACTTCCTGAGCTAGCTTTTGGTTGAAAGTGTCATAGAAGGCAGTTGCCATATCCGGCTTGGCTGCACCTGTAAAGGCTGGACGATTGCCTTTCTTGGTATCCGCAAAGAGGGTAAACTGAGAAATAGAAAGGATTTCCCCTTCAATATCCTGGACAGACAGGTTCATCTTGCCTTCTGCATCAGAAAAAATTCGCATGTTGACGAGCTTTCTCACAGCATAGTCCAAATCTTCCTCTTGGTCCTCTGGTCCAACACCAACCAGCAATAGGAGTCCCTGATTGATTTTCCCATGAACCCGACCTTCGATACTCACTTGAGCTTTTTTAACCCGTTGGATAATGATTTTCATAATAGCCTTTCTAGTCAGAGCTAGGATAGTTAGCCGTTGGTCCGTTTGACGGAGTAAACCTCTGGCACACTCTTAATCTTATCCACGACCGTGGTCAGTGTAGAGAGGTTGGAAATACCGAATGAGACATGGATATTAGCAAATTTCATATCCTTAGTTGGTTGAGCATTAACAGTTGAGATATTCTTAGTCGTGTTTGAGAGAACTTGTAAAACATCGTTCAAAAGCCCTGTACGGTTGAGACCATAGATATCGATGTGGGCAGTGTATTCCTTGCTTGAGAATTGATCTTCCCACTCCACATCAAGGAGACGTTGCTCGTAGTTTTCTTGGGCACGGAGATTCATACAGTCCACACGATGAATAGCTACACCGCGTCCCTTGGTAATGTAGCCGACAATGTCGTCACCCGGCACTGGATTACAACACTTGGCAATCCGAACTAGGAGACCTGAAGCACCTTCAATGACCACACCACCCTCATGCTTTACCTTGAGGGTTTCTTTGTTTTCGACCTTAACTTCGCCACCTTTGACAAGCTCTTCTGCCTCCGCCTTGGCCTTGGCACGTTCTTCCTCGCGGCGTTCCTTTTCGGTCAAACGGTTAAAGACGGTAATAGCGCCAATTTCTCCAAAACCAATGGCTGCATAGAGAGCTTCCTCTGTCTTGTAGCTGGTCTTTTGAAGGACCTCGTCCATGTGACGCTTGTCCATGAATTTATTGGCCACATAACCGTTTTCTTGGAACTGGGCCATCAACATTTCACGGCCCTTGTTAACGGATAATTCCTTGTCTTGATTTTTAAAGAACTGACGAATCTTGTTGCGCGCCTTACTGGTCTTGACCATGTTGAGCCAGTCACGACTTGGACCAAAGGAGTTAGGGTTGGTGATAATTTCAACCTGATCCCCTGTCTTAAGCTTGGTTGTCAGCGGAACCATACGGCCATTGACCTTGGCACCAGTCGCTTTTTCACCGACTTTGGTATGGATTTCATAGGCAAAGTCAATCGGTCCTGAATCTTTTGGAAGGGAGCGAACTGCACCATCTGGGGTAAAAACGTAAATCTCCTCCGCCAGATAGTTTTCTTTAACAGAGTCCACAAATTCCTTGGCATCATCAGCCTGGTCTTGGAGCTCCATCATCTCCTTGATCCAGTTCATCCCAATAGCAGATTCCTTGCTGTTGACCTGCCCTTTAATACCTTTCTTATAAGCCCAGTGAGCCGCAACCCCGTACTCAGCCACTTCGTGCATTTCCTTGGTCCGAATCTGGAATTCAATCGGTCCTTTTGGTCCATAGACGGTCGTATGGATAGACTGGTAACCGTTGGCCTTACGATTGGCGATATAGTCTTTGAAGCGGCCTGGCATGGGTTTCCAAAGTTCATGCACATAACCCAGCATGGCATAGACATCACTCTGGGTATCTAAGATACAGCGAATGGCAATCAGGTCATAAATCTCCTCAAAGCGTTTCTTCTTATCCTGCATCTTGCGATAGATCGAATAGATATGCTTAGGACGACCATAGATTTTCCCTTTGAGATTTCGTTCGGTAGCATAGTCCTCCAACTTGGTTACGACTTCATCGACCAAAGCCTCACGTTCTCTGCGTTTCTCCTTCATCATGTGGGTGATCTTGTAAAACTCAGTTGGATTGAGGTAACGGAAAGATAGATCTTCCAACTCCCACTTGACACTTGAAATCCCTAGACGATGAGCAAGTGGTGCGTAAATTTCCATGGTTTCTCTGGAGATCCGTTCTTGCTTGTCCTTTCGCAGGTGTTTGAGAGTCCGCATATTGTGCAAACGGTCCGATAATTTAACCAAGATAACACGGATATCCTCAGACATGGCCATAAGCATCTTGCGGTGATTTTCAGCTAATTGTTCCTCAAGTGATTTGTACTCAACCTTACCAAGTTTGGTCACACCATCAACGATAATCCGAACATCATGACCGAACTCTCTCTCCAAATCATCCAGTGTCGCATCTGTGTCTTCAACCACGTCATGCAAAAAACCACAGGCAACGGTTACGGCATCCAGCTTGAGCTTAGCCAGAATTCCTGCCACCTGAATGGGATGGATAATATAGGGCTCACCTGATTTGCGATATTGACCACTGTGACAATCCACCGCATAAATCAATGCTTTTTGTACAAAAGCAACGTCTTCCTTTGTTAAATATTCTCTCGTTAAAGCGACTACCTGATCGCCCGTCAAATTCACTTCTTTCGGCATCTATACTCTCCAATTCTTCCTACCATTTTATCACTTTTTTAAGGATATGAAAACTAGAAAAGCCTATTTTTATGCCAATACCAATCATTAAAAAAACACTGCCAGATTTCTCTAGCAGTGTTTTGACATTTCATTTGCTTAGTAGACTGTTTTTTCAGTTTCTACGTCGAAGAAGTGTGCTTTGTTCAAGTCAAATCCAAGTTCAACTGTTGCGCCTGTTTGCAAGTAGTCACGAGCATCCACTTTAGCAACAAATTCGTCTTTACCAACTTGACAGTAAAGGTGAGATTCTGAACCAAGCAATTCTGATACAGAGATAGTTGCTTTTACAACTGATTCTGGGAATGTTTCAAGGAAAGCAGGTTCTGCATTCACGTCTTCTGGACGAATACCGAAGATCAATTCTTTTCCTTCGTAGCCTTTATCACGAAGAACTTTCAAAGCACCTTCTGGCACTTTCAAGCGGAAACCGTCTGAAACAATTTCATTGCCTTCTAATTTCACATTGATGAAGTTCATAGCTGGGCTTCCGATAAATCCTGCTACAAATTTATTAACTGGGTTTTTGTAAACTTCTTGAGGTGTACCGATTTGTTCTACACGTCCGATAGTACCTGTGCCAGCTGGGTTCTTAGTTGCTGACATGATAACGATACGGTCTGCAAGTGTCATCGCTTCTGTTTGGTCGTGAGTTACGTAGATAGTTGTAGCTCCGATACGACGGTGAATTTTCGCAATTTCAGCACGCATAGATACACGAAGTTTGGCATCCAAGTTTGACAAAGGTTCGTCCATCAAGAACACTTTTGCATCACGGACGATGGCACGACCCATGGCAACACGTTGACGTTGACCACCTGAAAGGTCAGCTGGTTTACGATCCAAGAATTCTTTCAAGCCAAGAATCCCAGCAGCTTCTTGTACACGTTTGTCGATGTCTTCTTTGCTGTATTTACGCAATTTCAAACCGAAAGCCATGTTGTCATATACAGTCATGTGTGGGTAAAGAGCGTAGTTTTGGAATACCATGGCGATGTCACGATCTTTTGGAGCCACGTCGTTGACAACCACGCCATCAATAGATGCAGTACCTTCTGTGATGTCTTCAAGACCAGCGATCATACGAAGAGTTGTTGATTTACCACATCCTGAAGGACCTACGAAAACGATAAATTCTTTGTCTTTGATGTCCAAGTTGAAGTCTTCAACTGAGTAGTGTTCGCTGTTTGGATATTTTTTGTAAATGTTTTTTAGATTTAATTCTACCATCGAGGTGAACTCCTTTTGTCTTTTGATAGTTTTATTATAGATGAAAACGCTTTATTTTTCTATGGCAAGGTGACCAAAAAAATAAAAAAGTTCTGTGCAACTTGCACAAAACTTTAGAGAATATCTGGTAAAATCAACTGATAACACAAGGTAAGGTCCGTTAACTCCTTCAACTGAAGCCCTGTCAATTCTTCCCATTTATCAATCTTGTATTGGAGAGAATTGCGGTGCAGATAGAGTTGCTGGGCTGTTTTAGTCAGAACAGCACTGTTTTCCCAAAGAGAAAGGATAATTTCCTGAATCTGATCCTGATCCAAGATCATCTGGTGCAGGCATTCTTTAATGACTCTCAGGTCCACTAGTCTTTCTCCCATACTCCAAAGATAGAGTTGTGAAAAGGTGTGTACACCTTGGTGACCCTGGCGCCACCAAGTCTTAAACAAATCTCGCTCTACTGTGATTAAGTCTGATAGGGCTTGAGGGCCTGTCTGAGACCATACCTGGCCTAACATGATAGACAGACGAAAGCCAAAGTCATACTCAACCGCTTCAATCGTATCAGATAAGATAGAGCGGACAGAGCTGTACTTATCTTGTTGAAGCACGAAAACATAGTCCTGAGCACCGACCTGTAGCACTGTCTGGCAGTTTGGAAAGAGAGTCCGCATCATATCCAGCCAAGAGGCTAGATTTTCCTGCTGATAATAGGATAGATGACAATAAACCAATTGTATCTTTTTAAAAGTTTGAGGCGCCTGCCCCTTTCCCTCGATCAGATAGGGATACCAAGGATTGAGCGAACGAGCCTGCTCCTGCTGGGTCAAAAGAGCAACCAACTGCTTTTCACGCTCGCTGAGACCAGCTTCCTCCAGTAAAATCCACTGCTGAGAATCTAAAGGGAGAGTGAGATAGCCTGGTTTCTCAATCGGCTGATCTGAAATCTGAGCCTCAGGAAACCAGTTTAGTAATTCTTTTGCAAGCATTTCTACTCCTCCACTTTTTGGATGCACCAAGAAATTATGGTCTCTAGACGCTCCATATTTTCAGTCAGATGGAGATAGCCCATCACTGCTTCAAAACCTGTAGACATGCGGTAGGTCACCACATCAGCATTTTTAGCCTTAGTATGGCTATTGGTATTGCGACCTCGTTTATAGATTTCTTCTTCTTTTTCCGTCAAGACTTGCTCCTCCAACATGAGGGCAATCAGGCTGGCCTGAGCCTTGGCAGACACATACTTGGTCGCCTCTTGGTGAAGTTTATTGGGCTTGGTCATTCCTTTGAGGATGAGATGGCGGCGAATATACATGGAGTAAACTGCATCTCCCTCAAAAGCCAGCGCAATCCCGTTAATGAGATTGACATCAATCACGAGTCCACCTCACTCCATCCTTGGTGTCAAGGAGCTTAATCCCTTGAGCAGCCAATTGGTCACGGATTTGGTCCGCTGTCGCAAAGTCACGATTAGCACGCGCTTCTTGACGTTTTTGAATCAAGGCTTCAATCTCTTCATCCAAAACTTCCTCAACAAAGACAATACCGAAGACTTCTAACATAGCCGCAAGAGCTTGCTTGACACTTGCATCATAGTTTCCTGAGTTGATCCATTTGGCCATTTCAAAGACTACTGTGATACCGTTGGCAGAGTTGAAATCCTCATCCATAACAGCTACAAACTTATCTTTAAAGTCCTGCAACTCTTGAGCATCTACAGTTCCAGAAAATGGTCGCTCGTAAGTGTTCTTCAGATATTTGAGATTGGTCTCGGCGTCTCGCACTGCCTTTTCCGTAAAGTTGATTGGTTTACGGTAATGCTGAGTGGCAAAGAAGAATCGAAGCACTTGGCCATCAATAGTCTTCAATGCATCATGCACAGTAATAAAGTTCCCCAAGGACTTGGACATCTTGACATTGTCGATATTGACAAAACCATTGTGCATCCAGTAGTTGGCAAAAGTCTTACCTGTTTTAGCTTCAGACTGGGCAATTTCGTTGGTATGATGAGGAAACTCTAGGTCAGCTCCACCACCGTGGATATCAATAGTATCGCCCAGAATCTCTGTTGACATGACCGAACACTCGATATGCCAGCCCGGACGACCAGGTCCCCATGGGCTGTCCCAGGAAATCTCGCCTGGTTTGGCAGTCTTCCAAAGGGCAAAGTCCACAGGATTTTCCTTACGAGCCGTTTCTTCATCGGTACGGCCTGAAGCACCCAGCTCCAAATCTTCCAAGGTTTTATTAGCCAATTTGGCGTAGTTGTGGGATTTTTCCACACGAAAGTATACATCCCCCTGGCTCTCATAAGCAAAGCCTTTTTCAATCAAATCTTCCACAAAGCGGATGATATCCGCCATAAACTCCACTACACGCGGATGGCGAGTCGCAGGTTTGACGCCCAAGGCCGTCACATCCTCACGAAAGGCAGCGATGTACTTGTCCGCAACCTCCTGTGGCGTGATGCCTTCTTCCTTGGCACGGTTGATAATCTTATCATCCACATCCGTAAAATTGGAAATATAGGCAACCTCATACCCACGGTACTCAAAGTAACGTCGAATGGTATCAAAAGCTACCGTTGAACGGGCATTCCCCACGTGGATATAGTTATACACGGTTGGCCCACAGACATACATCTTAACCTTGCCGTCCTCAATCGGGACAAATTCTCGCAAATCACGAGACATAGTGTCATAGATTTTAATCACTCACTGTCTCCCTTCTGTTTCTTGTTTATCATAAAGAGTCGTTTCAATCCAACTCTCTAGCAATTACTAATGCTATCTCAAAGAAAGTCATAGCATCTGTTTTTCTTTCTTCGTGTCTTGCATCCCATTCATGATTGTGATGGTCAACATAATCAGCCGTATAAAAAAATTGATAAACTTTTGCTTGTCGAAATTGTGCCCAAGCCATGATAGCTGAAGCTTCCATGTCGACCACTTGTGCACCAGCAGTCAAGCGACGCTTGACCTTATCAGGCGTTTCTCGATAAAAGGCATCAGTCGTCCAAGCCTTTGTTCGAATGTGCTCAATGCCAGATTTGTTCAAAGCTTCTTCCATGGTTAAGAGCAAAGTTTCGTCATAAGCTATCTCATCACTTGGAGGAGCGTAATGGTAACTTGTACCTTCATCACGTAGAGCTGAACTTGGTAGGATAATCTTATCTGCCTGAATAGACTGATCTAGAACTCCGCAAGAACCCAACACAATAAAGTTCTTAAATCCTCTTGCTTTGAGTTCTTCTAAGAGCCCAACAACCATCGAGGCTCCAATCGTAGCTATAGCAACTGCTACCTTACTCCCATCTTTTTCATAGATATACCATGGAAATCTACCATTTAGATTGGTTAAATAGCCACCTTCGTAAACATCTTCAAACTGCTTTACTCGTTCAACGATTTCTCCATTAAAAGATAAAATAATCGTGTCACAGATTTCTCCACAACCACGAATACTTCGATCAGTTGGTTCGATAACAGCAGGTACATTTTCGAATTCTTCTAATAGCATTTACTACTCTTTCTTATTCAGATAAACCACCTGAGTCTGTTTGACAAAGCCGATTTTTTCATACAAGCTCTTGGCACCTACGTTGCAGTCCTCTACTGCAATCTGAAATTCCTTATCATTTTGCTCAATCAGTTGGTTGACTAGGGATTTTGCTAAATAGCTTCCGTAGCCTTTGCCACGTTCAAGTTCTGATATTGCTAAACCGTAGAAGTAATTCGTATTAGTCGATAAATCTACCGTGCAAGTCCCAATAACCTGACCGTCTTTTAATAAAATATATAGGCGACTTTCTGAATCCTTCAGAGCTTCAGCGACATATCTATCCACAACTTCTCTCGATTCATGTTCCTCTGAAAATGCCTGAAATTTTAACTGGCTAATTTGCTCCTGATACGAACTATCTGCTAACAAAACTTCAAGATTGGAAACATTTGCTAACGGATAAGGTTTTCTATCCTTACCTAACCAAGTTTCTGTCTCTTCATCCTCGACCAATCCCCAGTTGCTGACAAAATCAGGATGGCGGTCTAGAAAAACACGCTCTGTCTGAAAAGTAACTGAATGAATCGGAAAAGAAGCTGTTTCTCTCTCAAAACTAGTAAACAATGCACGCGCAACCCCCTGACGGCGATGATCTGGATGAACCAGTATCGTCACTTCCACATCTTGGTCATCTGCATAGACAGTTAATAAACCAACAAGTTCGCCTTTTTCATAATAAAGGAAAAAGGCGGGCATGTTTGGGTCAAAATTAATCATGTTAGAAAGATAGGGATCACGATAGGTACCGTCATAGGCTTGGCAACAGTTAATTAGTTTTTTCGCCTCAGATAACTCCTCTTGGCTTAACTTATTTCTTGCTTGAATCATATAGGTAACCTCTACAACCCCGACGATCTGTGACTGGCTTCTTTAGCCTGCTCGAGTTTATTGACGTAGTACTCTCGTTTTTCTTCGACTTCGTGAATGATAGGCTCATCCTTCTGTCCATGAACGCGGACGATCTTAGCCGGAATACCGACAACTGTTACATCACTAGGTACGTCTGCCACGACAACTGCTGCTGCACCGACCTTGGCATTTTCACCGATTTCTACCGGCCCGATAACTTGGGCATGGGCCGATATGAGAGCTCCTTTACGTACAGTCGGATGGCGTTTGCCACAGTCTTTCCCTGTTCCCCCAAGAGTCACCCCATGATAGAGGAGAACTCCCGTCTCAACGATAGCTGTCTCTCCAATCACCAAGCCAGAACCATGGTCGATAAAGACACCTGAGTCTATATGGGCACCCGGATGGATCTCGATTTGGGTCCAAAAGCGCCAAAACTGACTATGCATACGAGCCAGGAGTTTGAAGCCATGCTTCCATAGAAAATGCGAGAGACGGTGGGCAGCTAAGGCCTTGACACCTGGATAAGTCAGCAAAACTTCCAAACTGTTGCGTGCCGCTGGATCATTTTCTTTTACAATATCAATGGTTTCGCGCCACCATCCCATACATTTCTCCTTTTCTTATTCTGAATCTTTTGGTGTTTCTGTAAATTCTTTCTTAGGTTTGTGGTCCTTGTGATGGTGATGACGTGGGCGATGAGGTCGCTCAGACTTTTCGCCTTTTTCATCATGCTCAGGTTTTGGCGGACGAGGAAGAAGAACTTTCATAGAGGCATCGATACGGCCTTTTTCATCAATCTTGATAACCTTAACATCGACTTCATCACCGATAGCTACCAAATCCTCGACACGGTTGGTACGAGTCCAAGCCATTTCCGAAATGTGCACAAGTGCATCTGTCTTATCAAAGAGGTTGACAAAGGCACCAAATTTCTCGATACGAACAACCTTCGCATGGTAAACTTCATCCACTTTGGCTTCACGAACCAAGCCAGCGATGATTTCTTTGGTACGGTTAATGGCATCTTGATCGCTTGAGTAGATAGATACATTACCTTCTTCGTCGATATCAATCTTAACGCCTGTTTCAGCGATAATTTTGTCAATGGTTTCTCCACCTTTACCAATGACAATCTTGATCTTGTCGACATCAATCTTGATGGTATCAATTTTCGGAGCAGTTGGAGCCAATTCTGGACGCACTTCTGGAATAGTCGCTTCGATCACATCAAGGATTTCAAAACGTGCTTTCTTGGCTTGAGCAAGGGCCTCAGTCAAGATTTCTGCAGTAATCCCTTGAATCTTGATATCCATTTGAAGAGCTGTAATCCCGTCACGAGTACCGGCAACCTTAAAGTCCATGTCTCCAAAGTGGTCTTCCAAACCTTGGATATCGGTCAATACTGTGTAGTTATTTCCATCTGAGATGAGACCCATAGCAATACCAGCTACTGGCGCCTTGATTGGCACACCACCAGCCATAAGGGCAAGAGTTCCCGCACAGATAGAGGCTTGAGAAGATGAACCGTTTGATTCTAAGACTTCAGCTACCAAGCGGATCGCGTATGGAAATTCTTCCAAACTAGGCAAGACTTGAGCAAGGGCGCGCTCACCGAGAGCACCGTGACCAATTTCACGACGGCCAGGCGCACCGTAACGACCAGTTTCCCCTACAGAGTATTGTGGGAAGTTATAGTGGTGCATAAAGCGTTTCTTGTACTCTGGATCCAAACCATCGATGATTTGAGTTTCTCCCATCGGAGCCAAAGTCAAAACTGAAAGAGCTTGAGTCTGTCCACGAGTAAAGAGACCAGAACCATGTACACGAGGAAGATAGTCAACCTGCGCATCTAAAGGACGGATTTCATCGACCTTACGACCATCAGGACGCACCTTGTCTTCTGTGATCAAACGACGCACTTCAGCGTGTTCCATTTGTTCCAAGATTTCAGCCACATCACGCATGATACGGTCACATTCTTCGTGGTCTGCATATTTTTCTTCGTAAACTGCTGTTACTTGGTCTTTCACTGCTTGAGTTGCAGCTTCACGAGCTAATTTTTCTTCTACTTGGACCGCTTTTTGTAGATCACTGTTGTAGGCTGCGATGATTTCAGCTTGCAATTCAGCATCTACATGAAGCAATTCTACTTCTGCTTTTTCCTTACCGACAGCAGCAACGATTTCTTCTTGGAAGGCAATCAATTCTTTGACTGCTTCATGTCCTTTGAGAAGAGCTTCCAACATGATTTCTTCTGACAATTCTTTGGCACCAGACTCAACCATGTTGATAGCATGCTTGGTCCCAGCTACTGTCAATTCAAGAAGCGATTGCTCTGCCTGTTCTTGAGTCGGATTGATGATGATTTGGCCATCTACATAACCCACTTGTACCCCAGCAATAGGTCCGTCAAACAGAATATCTGAGATAGAAAGCGCCAAGGATGAACCAAACATAGCTGCCATTGGTGCAGATGCATTTTCATCGTAAGAAAGAACTGTGTTGATGACTTGCACTTCGTTACGGAAACCTTCCGCAAACATCGGACGGATTGGACGGTCAATCAAACGCGCTATCAAAGTCGCATCTGTTGAAGGACGTCCTTCACGTTTCATAAAGCCACCAGGAAACTTCCCAGCCGCATACATTTTTTCTTCATAGTTGACTTGAAGAGGAAAGAAATCCCCAGTTGCCATTTTCTTAGACATAACTGCCGCAGTCAAGACAGTTGACTCACCGTAACGCACAACAACTGCGCCATTTGCTTGCTTAGCAACCTGGCCAGTCTCTACAATTAACTCACGACCCGCAAAAGTCGTTTGAAACACTTGTTTTGTCATTTTAATCCCCTTTGGATTGCTGAAATTATACGCCTTGCCTACAAAAATCAGGATACAAAGGGCGTAAAGAATCCCGTATGAAAATAGGAGATTGACGCAGTGTGCAATGCACACCAGGAAATCTATCTTTTTCACTAGGGATTTAGCCCGTGTTCAACTACCTAAATACCTTGAAAAGTTTAAAAATATTATTCTTTAGCATTTATATCTTTTATAGCATAGCAGATTTGAATAGCTAAGAATCTGTTTATACCCTCATCTTTGTATCAAGTACGTACAGAGTCTATTTTATCATATTTTTCTTAAAAAGTGCGGGCTTTTCTATTAAAAAGGAACCATTCCCCTCACCTGAGAAGAATGGTTTGCTTTTTATTATCCTAAAGACTGATGATTAAACAAGGCATGGGTTGCTTGGTGGATGTATTTTGCTGTTTCAGCATTGTTCATGGTGTAGAGATGCACACCAGCAACATCCTGAGTTACCAAGTCCACGATTTGATCCACTGCATAGGCAAGTCCTGCTGCTCTGAGCGACTCAGGGTCATGCTCATACTTGTCTAAGATGGCTTTAAATTTACGTGGAAGGTGGATATTCTCACAAGTCTTTAACAGACGAAGCGCTTGGTTACGGTTAAGAATGGGCATGATCCCCGCATGAATGGGAACATCAATCCCTGCCAAGGTACACTTGTCTTGGAAATCGTAGAAGCGCTCATTGTCAAAGAAAAGTTGCGTTACAAGGCTTGAACAGCCTGCGTCCACTTTCTTCTTGAGATTTTGAATATCCGAGATCTGATTTGGCGAGTCAGGGTGCCCCTCTGGGTAGCAAGCTCCGACAATATCAAAATGCGGTGCTTGTTCCTTGATGAACTCGATCAAGTCTGTTGCGTAGCTAAAATCCTTTTGTGGTTCCACATCAGGGATAATATCTCCACGCAGGGCCAAGATTTTCTGTACCCCAACCTTATCCAAGTCTGCAATGGTTTCAGCAACCTTTTCCTTGGTCAGATAGATAGCTGGCAAGTGGGCAATAGTTGGAATCGCCAAATCATTCTGGATAAAGTCAGCCAAACGAACCGTTGTTTCCTTGATATTAAATTTATTATTGCTGGCAGTCACACTGATAAAGTGGGGTGCCAACTCTTGCATATCCTGCAAGGCTGAAATAATTTTATCATTACCCACGGCTGGGTTTGGAGGGAACACTTCAAATGAGAGTGACGGTGTTTGGCGTGACATAGTCATTATCCTTTTCTTTTTAATTTCATGATTGCTAAGCCGGCTTGGGCCAAGCAGTTCCTTGATCAGTCAGTGTCAAGAGAGAAATATTATCTTACAATTTCTCACGCGCAGCTTTCGCTGCTTCAACAAGGCGGATCAAGCTTTCTTTTGTTTCTGGAATACCACGTGTTTTCAAACCACAGTCAGGATTGATCCAAACTTTCTTGCTTGGTACTTTGGCAAGAATAGCATCGATTGTGTGGTCGATTTCGCCTTCGTTTGGCACACGAGGTGAGTGGATATCGTAAACCCCAGGTCCCACTTCTGTTTGGAAGTTTTTCGCTTTGAGTTCGTCCAAGATTTCAAGGTTTGAACGGCTTGCTTCAAAGGAAATAACGTCCGCATCCATGTTGTCGATAGCTGGGATGATATCTGTAAATTCTGAGTAACACATATGAGTGTGGATTTGAGTATCTGGCGCTACTGTAGAGTGTACCAAGCGGAAGGCAGGAATTGCCCAGTCAAGGTAGTCTTCGTACCAGTCGCTACGACGGAGTGGCAATTTCTCACGAAGAGCAGCTTCGTCGATTTGGATGATTTTCACGCCAGCAGCTTCAAGGTCAAGCACTTCATCCTTGATGGCAAGAGCGATTTGAAGAGTAGAATCCTTGATAGAGATATCTTCACGTGGGAATGACCAGTTAAGGATGGTAACCGGTCCAGTCAACATCCCTTTAACAGGTTTGTCAGTACGGCTTTGTGCATAGCTAGACCATTTGACAGTGATAGGGTTAAGACGAGTTACATCACCCCAGATGATTGGTGGTTTCACCCCACGCATACCGTAAGATTGTACCCAACCATTCTTAGAGAAGAGGTAACCTGACAAGTTTTGACCGAAGTATTCAACCATGTCGTTACGCTCGAACTCACCGTGTACAAGCACGTCAAATCCAACTTCTTCTTGCCATTTGATCCATTCGTCGATAGTTTCAGCAAGGAAAGCATCGTACTCTTCTTGTGACAATTCATCCTTACGGTAAGCCAAACGTTTGGCACGAACTTCCTTAGTTTGAGGGAATGAACCGATGGTTGTTGTTGGAAGTGCTGGAAGTTTGAAAGCTTCTTCTTGGATGGCTTCACGTTCCGCAAAGGCCGGCAAACGAGTGTAGTCTGCGTCAGTCAATCCAGCGATGCGCGCACGAAGTTCTACATTTTCACCCACACGCTCGGTAGCAAAGAGTTCTTTGTTAGCTGCAAGAGCTTGATCCCCTTGACCATTGCGGATAGCATCCAAGTCACGAAGTTCTTCCAATTTTTCAACCGCAAAGGCAAAGTGGTTCAAGATAGCTGGTTCAAATTCTTCGTTAGCAGTTGTAAATGGAACATGAAGAAGTGAGCATGAGCTTGTCAATACGATGTTTTCAGCTGGAATTTGCTCAAGAACAGTCAAGCTCTTTTCGTAGTTGTTACGCCAAATGTTTTTACCATTGACAATACCTGCATAAAGAGTCTTGTCAGCTGGGAAGCCACCTTTAACGAGTTCAAGAGTTTTCTTACCTTCAACGAAGTCTAAACCGATGGCATCTACTGGCAAGTTCACAAGGTCAGAGTAGACGTCACGAACGTCACCGAAGTAAGTTTGAAGCAAGACTTCAAGACCTTTTTTGTCAGCCAAAAGCTTGTTGTAGAGGTTCAAGAAGAGAGCTTTTTCTTCAGCTGTCAAGTCTTTGACAAGAGCCGCTTCGTCGAGTTGGATGCGAGTTGCACCAAGTTCAGCCAATTTAGCAAAAACTTCTTGGTAAGCAGCCACTAAGCTATCTACGAAGTCTTCTGCTTTCACGCCTTCTTCAAAGTCTGATAATTGAAGGAAAGTGAAGGGACCGACGAGAACAGGACGAGTGTTCAATCCAAGTTCTTTTGCTTCTTGAAACTCATCAAAGATCTTGTGACCTGCCAATTTAACTTGAGTGTCTTTTTCAAACTTAGGAACGATGTAATGGTAGTTGGTGTTGAACCATTTCTTCATTGGAAGG
Organism: Streptococcus mitis; assembly: GCF_003942795.1. Classification (GTDB taxonomy): domain Bacteria; phylum Bacillota; class Bacilli; order Lactobacillales; family Streptococcaceae; genus Streptococcus; species Streptococcus mitis_BJ. The sequence goes on along the minus strand of NZ_RJNY01000002.1, from coordinate 124,101 downwards.
GCGCGAACATCCCCTTTTTCTCCTTGGTAACCACGCGCCAAAGCAAAGTAACGCTCAAGCTCAGACAAGTCCAAGTTTTGAACAGAAGCAGGGACCACGTTGAAAAGGAAAGCTGCATCAAGGAAGTTGTCATAGTGAGAAAAGTCATTTGATGGGATTTCAGTGATGCCTTTTTCTTTGACAATGTTCCAGTGTTTCGCGCGCAATTCTTTTGCTGCTGCCAAGAGTTCTTCTTCTGAGATTTCTTTTCTAAAGTATTTTTCAGTTGTAAATTTTAATTCGCGGAATTCACCCAAACGAGGGAAACCGATGATCGTAGTTGACATGATGTGTCCTCCAAAATTTGTTGTTGAAACTATCTTAACAGAAAAGAAACTGTCTGTATAATTGTAAATAATTAGGCTTTGATATAGTTTGAAACTATATCACTTTTTCGAACAAAAGAAAAAAACTTGAGATCAGTGTCTCAAAACCTTTGTATAGCGTGATTTATAGCTGTATTATAGTTGAGAGGCTCAAACGAGCTATTGACGATTCTCATCAGTGACTATGGCTTGCTATTAGAAAAGACTATAGGTTGGTTTTTGTTTTTTAATTCTGATATTTCCCTGAAAAAATGCGGACGGGAGATAAAATTATCCAGTGGATGATTTTAGCAAACCAAGTAATCTCATCTCTATCAACTTTTTTCCTGTTCAAGTGGGACGACTGCTAGTGTCTTTCCTAAACTGGCTAAAACTTTTAAGACCGTATCCAACTGAGGACTGGTCTTCCCTGTCTCCATCCTAGCTATAACAGGCTGGCTCACTCCACTGAGCTCTTCTAGTTTTTTCTGACTGATACCTTGCTCATGTCTAGCTTCTATCAACTCACTCATGATAGCCACTCGCATATCACTTTCAAGGATTTCCTCCTTGGTAAAGAGTTCAGATCGGATATCTTTCCAATTACTTCCAATGGCACTATTCTTCATCACTTACCCCTCTTTCTTTTATTTCCTTCAGTTCACGCTTGGCTTTTTCAATTTCTCTCCTAGGAGTTTTCTGAGTCTTTTTGACAAAATGATGTAAGAGAACAAAACTTCCATCAAGCCATGCTACAAATAAAATCCTATCCCTCAGAGGTCTTAGTTCCCAAATTTCATCTTCCAAATGTTTGATATAGGGTTCACCAGCTCTAGTCCCATGCTGACTCAACAACTCAATATAGTCATTTAATTTATTGAGTTTGATGCGACTATCCTTACTTTTCTGACTAGCCAATTCTCTCATATAATTTAAGACTGGCTCATTTCCATTTTTGTCCTTATAGAAGTAAATCGTATGCACCAAGTAGTCTCTTTCTAATTAGATTATAACTCAAAAGTTATTAAAAGTAAATTCTAATACCCATAAAAAGAAGACCCTAGAATCATTCTAAAGGTCTCATTTTTATTATTCGAAAAAATTACGAGAAGAGTTATAATGTGGAGCCAATCCTGACTCTCACTTCAGCTCAATCCCTTTCTCACGAAGATTAGCCAGACACTCCTCATAATATCCTGCATCATGTTCACTATAGATGGGCTTACCTAGCTTCTCCTCTGCTAAGTCTTGATAAGAAGAGCAAGTCTTACCACGGTAGTTCTTGTCCAACCACTCTGGACTGACATTGTAGCCACGGTTAGCCATCTCCTCCATGATCAAGCGATGATAGGCATAGAGACGATAGGGCGAGTGGGTAAAGACATAGTTCACCGTCGCATGCTTTCTGCCCCAACCATTACCACGAAGGGCGCAGCACTCTCGATGTTGGCCCAAAAGTTGCGGACGGGGAAGTTGTGAAATCAAAGCCTCATGCCCAAGTCTCATGGGAGTCTCCTTTCAGTAAAGTCGAATTTTGCAAGTAGGTATTGGGATAGAGTTCAAGCAACTCTCGAGTCTTAACAATCAAGTCTTCCTTGGAAGCTTGAGCAAAGCGGTAGCGATCCAGCAAGAGCATATAGTCCTTACGCTCGGCATCTGTCGCTTTCTTTTTGAAATAGCCCCAAATATGCTGAAAGGCATTGCAAACCTGACCCCTGTGTTCTGGAATCTGGCAGGCACGGTCAATCATCTCTTGAACCTGACTCAGCTCCACCTGTTCATTCTTCAAATATTTGCGAATCTCATTGTAAATATTGCTGGAATGGCTCAAAACGAGGTATTTATTTCTAGCCCAGAGTTGCTGACACTGGGATTTTTGATTAGTTTGTTCCATGTTTCTCCTTGTTTCCTATCCGTTTCCAGGAAATATGGAAACAAAATTGTATCCTAAAAATGAGCGAATCAATTCTCCCTATCACCCTTTAAAGCATGATAGGAACTGTTGTTCAACATCAAATAATTTATCTATCTCCAAATCAGAGGGCTGTATCCAAGAAATATTACCGTTCCAATACCAAATTTCTTTTGCATTGGGCGGTGGCCACCACTTTGAAAGTAATTAGTAATATCGCTTAATATTAATTGTTTCCAACTAGTCCCAATATTTCTAAATTGTAATCATAGATTTTTCATGTTTATTTTTCCTTATAAACCATAATTATCATTCTAATAATCCTCTTGAAGGAATAGATGCTTGATGAATAGAATTAATTTCTTGCTTTGCTAATTCTTCTCCCCGTGTAACATAATCCGAAATGCTAATACTACTGTAATCATTAATAAACGGTAGCTCTATAACAATTGCTGTTCCGTTAAAACAATTATCTCCAACAATACCATTAGGAGGACAGGAAGCGTCATTATTTTTAATAAGGATATTTTCACCACTAATTAAACCAAATTTCCCATTACAATCCCTGCATATTTCGCTAACTACGTATAATCCGTATCCTGAATTAGCCCAAACATCATTAGACTTACGATTGGTACCACCTCTTTTAAATGCCTTAGAAATTCCAGGTTGTACTGCTGATTGTAACGCCTCAGTATTTGATTCAATTTCTCTCCTATGGAAAATATTAGATGTAAGACTGTTAAAGATTCCCTGACCTTCATCTAATATTGCAATTTGTGCTTTATTTAATTTACCATGCCATGCTTGTCCACAAATCCAAAATTCATCAATACCTGAATGTTCTGGAACATTCCTTATAATTTCTCTGATAATATAGGTCAATATTTTTTCCAATTGTCTATCACTAGTAACAATTTGAGCTAATTGATTTGCCCTTACTTCAATAAACTCTCCTCTATCAGCATATATATTACCATTCTTGAAACTTTCACCATACTCTGCTTTTACATTAATTTTAGTAATAGGAATATAGTTAGTATTTCCAAAAACATGTCCAACTTTTTTACCAATATTAGAATCTGGGATAAAATAGTCATATAAGCCCATCCATTCAAAATAACCAGAATCTTGTCCAATATTTCCTAATGTAATTTCGACTTCAGGATTACTTCTTGAAAACTCTCGTAATTTAGCTCCAAAGAATAACATTCCGATAGGTTCTGTCCATTTCAATTTACAAAAATCTATCTCTAACTGTGGATCATTATCACCTTTATCATAAACTTCTTGAATATAGTTAAATTTTTTTTGAACATCATTATAGCTTAAATTTTTAAATTCTAACTTCATATTCTAACCACCTACTTTTTATTGACAAAAACTCTAAATATCAATTTCAATCTCTTACCAAAATTATACCACGAATCCACCAAAAAACGCCTTTAGATAATAATATATCTAAAGACGTTTATTTTTATCCTGCTACTTGTGTAGTTTCTTCTGATTTTACTTTCTTATCCTTCTTACTCTAACCACTCAATCGACGTTTACTATCTCGGATTGTGTTGAGGTCTTTAAAGAGTTTGGTCAGGTGCTCTTTTTATGGATAGGCTTCTGCACTGGCTGCGGTATAGCGCATAAAGAGGTCGTAGATGCTGGTTAGTTCGGTACGGATTTGTCTGGTCTTGCCGACTTCCTTTGCAGACTTATGCGCACGCGCCTGACTTTCCACCTTATCATAGTCTTCCTGCGCACTGATCACCGCCTGTAGCATAGGTGTCAGTCCTAGACTAGTAACTGCTGTTTGGTAAGGTTCTTCGCTCAGCGTTTTGAGCAGACTCTTGATTTCTGCCGTTTCCACATCATTGCTATGCTTGGTGATATCCTTGTATTTGGCAAAGACTGGTTTCAAGGTCTCATGGGCTTCTTTGAGTTTGCTTTCCTTGATCTTGGCAAATCCCCGATGAAGGGTAAAGAGACCAACTAGGGCACTGTCACGATTGCGGTCGACTTCGGTCAGGTTCGTCGCCTCTTTCTTTTCTACAATAGCGAGTTGCCCTTGGAAGTCTGCTAGCTTGCTCTTGAAGGAATCAAGATGCTTACCATACATAGGCTCGTCCTTATGTGCCTTAGCAAAAACTTCTAGTAGTTGACCCGTATCTACCATGAGACTTTCAAACTCACGGTTGGTAAAGTTGGTGTAGCTTAGCGGACGAATAGTGAATGTTTTTGTCATGATGATAACCTTTCTTTTTTCATTATTTCAAAAAGGAGTTTCCCCTCAAATTATAAATCCATTCTAACAGTTACTTTAAAAGATTTGTCCCCCTTCCTCTGAACTGTCAATATTTCCATCTAAAATGTACTTCTCAGGGCAAATCTTTTATTTCCAAAACAAAAAATCCCTATCTGACTGGACACATATCCCGTCTGTCAGATAGAAACTCTTACTATTTTTAGATTTTATCTCTTCTAGCTTTAGAATACATCTAAACTTTAGGAAAGACGACTATTCGAAAGCTCGAAGACCTCAAAACTTTCTCAGAAAGACTATCCGAAGCTTAGAATACTTATAAATTTATGTATTTCTTATCATTCTAAGTCTAAAATACATGTAAACTTTAGGAAATTCATATCTTCGAAACTTCAAATAGCTACCTACCCTACTCGAATCGGCTTTTAACCTTCTTCTTAGTCAAGATACGGTCGTTTTTGTTAGAGAGAACTTGGATACGAGCTTCGAGAAGGGTTTTCCTTCCTGCCTCTGTTCGTGTGTAGACGAGATGATAATGTCCGATAGTCGGCGTCAGAAAGTCGAGGAATTTCTGTGCTTCTTCCTTGCGCTTGTCAAAAAGACTAGGCACGACATAGTAAGGTGACTGACCTTGTCGGACTTTCTCTGCCTTCAAGAGATAGCGCTGATTGTCCACTGGAGCAAAGAACTCTCCCACAGTCTGTGCAAACAGCTCCTTATCCCTCATGCTTCCTCCCTTGAGATAGGCAAAAACCATATAGTTATCCTTGTCCTCCTCTACCTGAACACGGGATTGATCGTCTATTAGATGCCCCGAATCTAGCAGAGCCTTTCGGATCTGCTCACCAAGGAATTGCATACGCCTATAGGGGCTTTTATAGAGGAGATAGCGTGATGTAGCAAAAGCTAGAAAGAGGAGACAGGCTGCCGTAAGCCACCAAACTCTAATCAGTCTCAATCTAAACAACAAGAACAATAAATCCACTGCTAGGAGCAACAAAGACATGCGAACCCATTTTAATGCATCAAACTGGAGCATGATTGGAATCTTCTGTTGTTGAGCAGCGACTTCAGTGACAATCTCAAATTGATCTGCCACTACGAGAGCATCTTGCCATTTTTTGCGCAAGCCTGCTCGATCCTTGGAGAGACTCTTAACTCGCTCATTATACTCGCTGATTTGCTTTTTCCTAAAGGGGGGCTTTGGAAAATCCAAACGATCCAAACCGGTCTCAATACTCTCCTGATTATAGGCCAAGCCAAGAAAATGCTCCATCCGTCGCGACAAGGTCTGCAGATCCTGATTGCTCTCTGGTCTAGGCTCCTCACCAGGAAGAGTGATAAGTGCTTGCGCTTGAACGGCTACCAGATGCCAGATGTTACTGGTCTTTTCTGGATGTCCCGGCCAGATACGAATGGCACGGCCACGCATCTGGTTACTTAGCATAAAGCTCCCCACAAAGCTTCCGAGTATTAGGGAATTAACACAAGGAGCATCCCAACCCTCTCCGAGGAGAGATTTGGTTCCGACTAGGACTTGAATCTGCCCTCGTTGAAAAAGCTCCGTCACTGCCGCTACGATTCCCTTAGCTGAGCTAGGAAAACCAACCTGCACATAATCTTTTGGATCCAAGTGACCAATAGATGAGAAACTAAGAGGAACCTGAGGCAAGAGTTCCTTCAACTCTGCTACCACATCGGTAGGCAAAATAACGACACTACCTGACAAGACAGCCAAAGATACAGGGATCTCTTGCTCCTGAGCTTTTCGACGAATGCTTTCAAAATAAGGGAGAACCCCCAACTGAGAAATGGTCGCCTGATCATCTCCCAGATAGGTGGCAAAATCCTTGCGAATATAGTCAGCTAGTACTAACTGTCTCAGTTCCTGACCTAGGCTCTCATACTCCGTCAAAAAGATATCGGCAATGGCAGACAACTTCCCTAGAGATTGGGTTAAAAGTTGGTCAGAAGCCTTAGACTTAACCAGATAAACCTGACGTTTTTCCACCAAGCCACGCGCCTTCAAGTCAGCCTCTAACTTTTTCTTATATCCATCTGGATCCTCATACCAATCTGGTGTCTGATAGAGTATGCTCTGCAACAGCGTCTCCAGCCAGTAGGAGGTCAATGCTGGAAGCTTCTGGGTTCCCAGTAAATTTTGCAAAGATGGAGGAATCGTTAACCCCTGAGAATGCATATAAATCAACATAGCAGACAAGTACTTGGGATCTTCTAAGAGCAAATCAGATGAAATATCCCCTTTGAGGACCTTAGACCCTGCTACAAATGTTTGAAAATCAGGATCGACTATAAGGTGATGAATATAGTCCCACTTAGTCTCCTCAAACCGTTTGAGACGTTCCGCCTCTTCAGCCGTTGGTGAACACATATAGACAAAATCCTGATGAGGACAAAGAGTGTCTTCCTTGACTAGTTCAGGTACCGTGATTTCTTGATCGATCTCCCCACACATACGGATATAGCGTTCCCAGAGTTCAGGCTCGCTGTCATATGGTGGTGTGGCTGTCAGGGAGATGACTTGCAGCTGTTCATACTGCTTGCGAAAGGCTTCCAGACTTTTCCACCATTCATTGCGCAGGTGGTGGCATTCGTCCAAGCAAAGAGTAGCAACTTTCTGAGTTCTTAGACTTGCAAGCAAATCAAATCCCACAAAATCCTCTGCTTCACCATCTTCTTGTGATTGCAGTTGGTTCATGGCACTATGAAAAGCCTGATAGGTCACAATCGTTAATGCTTTCATCTCCTTTAAGTTTTGGGAAACGAGATCTGAAATCTTCTGTTCGTTCTCTAAAAAGGCTGTTTGAATCCTGTCCACCCATTGTTCACGAATGGTGACAGTTGGAACCAAGACAAGGGCTGGATTGCCAAAACGAGCGATTAGCTCGATACCAATGGTGGTCTTGCCGGACCCTGGTGCCGCCACTAGGTGAACATGCCCATCTGCTTGATAGTCTTGAAAACGATCCAAGACCTGTTTTTGGTATTTTCTCCATCTTCCTTTAAAATTTAAATCTAACATTTCTTTCACCGTTATATCTCTTGACTTACTTCTTTAATTGTACCACACTTATATAAAAAGCAAGATAAGGAATCAAATTAGTCTTTATAAGAAAAATATGGTATAGTAGAATCATACTATCTATGAGGAGTTTACATGTCACAGGATAAGCAAATGAAAGCTGTTTCTCCCCTTCTACAGCAAGTCATCAATATTTCATCTATCGTCGGGGGAGTCGGCACCTTGATTTTCTGTATTTGGGCCTATCAGGCAGGAGTGTTACAGTCCAAGGAAACCCTATCGGCCTTTATTCAGCAAGCTGGGGTTTGGGGGCCACCACTCTTTATCTTTTTACAGATCCTACAAACCGTCGTTCCGATCATTCCGGGAGCTTTGACCTCAGTGGCTGGGGTCTTTATTTACGGCCATATCATCGGAACCATCTATAACTATATCGGTATCGTGATTGGCTGTGCCATTCTCTTTTACCTGGTGCGCCTCTACGGAGCCGCCTTTGTTCAGTCTGTCGTCAGCAAGCGTACCTATGACAAGTACATTGGTTGGCTAGATAAGGGCAATCGTTTCGAGCGGTTCTTTATCTTTATGATGATCTGGCCTGTCAGTCCAGCTGACTTTCTCTGCATGCTGGCTGCCCTTACCAAGATGACCTTCAAACGCTATATGATTATCATCATTCTGACCAAGCCCTTTACCCTAGTGGTTTATACTTATGGTTTGACCTATATTATTGATTTCTTCTGGCAGATGTTTTTAGATCATAGATAGACTATAGCCTGATACTAAATATACTTTGGTATGGAAATCATGCCTATTTTTCGATAGTGAATCGAGGACGTACCTAGCCTTTCCGCCGTGATAAAAACACCTGAAATTTAATGGTTTCAGGTGTTGGGAAACTTTGAGACATTAGGCTCAAAGTTTAGGTATGGAATTTCGAAGAAAGTCGCTACCGTCCGTCATCACCTAAGGAAAGGCTCAAAAACATTTTCGTCAAACAAAACATCCGTTTGGTTTCCCAAGCGGATATTTTCTTTGTTTTATTTTGCGACACTCTTAGCAAGGACAAAGTTCCCAAGTGTGGCAGAACCATTTCCAGCAACTGCTGGAGTGACAATGTAGTCACGTACGTCTGGTACTGGAAGGTAACCATTTAGAAGAGCTGTGAATTTCTCACGCACACGGTCCAGCATGTGTTGTTGGGCCATGACTCCACCACCAAAGACGATCACATCTGGACGGAACGTCACGGTAGCATTGACCGCAGCCTGAGCGATATAGTAGGCTTGGACGTCCCAAACAGAACTGTTGAGTTCGATGTTTTCACCGCGAACACCTGTACGAGCTTCCAAACTTGGTCCAGCCGCGAAGCCTTCCAAACAGCCCTTGTGGAAAGGACAAACACCGTTGAATTCTTTTTCAATATCCATTGGGTGTTTGGCTACATAGTAGTGACCCATCTCAGGGTGACCGACGCCACCGATAAACTCACCACGTTGGATAACACCTGCACCGATCCCTGTACCGATTGTGTAGTAAACCAAGTTTTCGATACGGCCACCAGCATTGTTACGAGCAACCACTTCACCATAGGCAGAGCTATTTACGTCAGTTGTGAAATACATGGGTACGTTGAGGGCACGACGAAGGGCACCAAGTAGGTCTACATTTGCCCAGTGAGATTTTGGAGTCGTTGTGATAAAGCCATAGGTTTTTGAGTTTTTGTCGATATCGATAGGACCAAAGGAACCGATGGCAAGGCCTGCAAGATTATCGAATTTTGAAAAGAACTCGATAGTTTTATCAATCGTTTCGATTGGAGTTGTTGTAGGAAACTGTGTTTTTTCTACAACATTAAAATTTTCATCTCCGACAGCACAGACAAACTTTGTACCGCCCGCTTCTAAGCTTCCATATAATTTTGTCATGATAAACCTCTTATCTTTGTTTTCTCTATTATAGCACACTTTAAAGGGCTAGATTTCTCAATATTTTAGATTTTCCTCTGTAAATCTTACTATCTAATAAAAACGAACAAACATATCATTTGTTCGTTTTCACTTTAGAGAGGATTGATTAGATTTTCACTTCAATAACGACATCACCCTTAACAACTGAACCGCTTGCGACTGGTGTCACAGAAGCGTAGTCTGCTGTGTTGGTTACGATAACCATTGTTGTGTCGTCAAGACCTGCGGCAGCGATTTTGTTTGAGTCAAAGGTTCCAAGAACGTCACCTGCTTTGACCTTGTCTCCTTGAGCAACTTTTGCTTCAAAACCTTCACCATTCATAGATACAGTATCGATACCAACGTGGATCAAGATTTCAGCTCCATTTGCTGTCTTCAAACCGTAAGCATGTCCTGTAGCAAAGGCGATCGATACTTCGGCATCAGCTGGTGCGTAAACCACGCCTTGGCTTGGTTTTACAGCGATCCCTTGTCCCATTGCACCACTTGAAAATACTGGGTCATTGACATTCTCAAGAGCAACTACGTCACCAACGATAGGAGTTTGGATTGTTTCATTTTGAAGAGTATCAAACTCTTCCACTACTGGTGCTTCTACTGTAGTTTCAGTAACTGTTTCTGCAGTTGCTGCTGCAGCCTCATCAGCAAAGACACCTGCCGCTTTTGTTTTACCATAGAAATAAGTCAAAGCAAAGGCTGCAACAAATGAAATCACTTCTGCAACTACATACATAGGGATTGAACCTGCTTTAATAGATAGGAATCCGATAAATCCAGCCGCTCCCAAAGAAACTGCAATGACATGGGTCAAACCTGCCACAAAGGCACCAACTGCTGAACCAGCAAGAGCACAGAAGAATGGGAATTTATATTTCAAGTTCACCCCAAATAGGGCAGGCTCAGTAATCCCAAGGAAAGCAGAGACAGCCGCAGAACTTGACAATCCTTTAGTTTTAGCATTTTTAGTCAAGAAGTAGATTGCGAGAGTGGCTGCACCTTGCGCCACGTTTGCCATTGAAGCAACAACAAAGATGTAGTCACCAAATCCAGTACCGTTATTATTGTATGCCGATAATAACTGAGTTTCAATAGCAGGGAATGATTGGTGAAGCCCCGTCATAACAATCAATGAGTATGTTCCACCAAAGAGCCCCATACCAAATGCACCTGTAGTATTGTATAGCCATACAATAACATTAGTAATCGCATCAGAAACCACCAACATCACAGGACCAATAACTGTAAAAGTTAGGAATCCTGTAATCATAACTGATAAAAGCGGAGTAAAGGTGAAGTCAACCGCAGAAGGCAATTTCTTGTGGAAGAATTTTTCTAAAGTTGCCAACAACCAGACAGCTACAAGGACTGGGATTACTTGATAAGCATAGTTTGTTTGTGTAACATGGAAACCTAAAATATCCCAAAAAGCTTCTTTACCACCCAAATCTGGTGTGGTCATAATCATACCGATAGCCGCACCAAGAAATTGGTTTGCTCCAAAGCGTTTAGCTGCTGAAATACCTACCAAAACAGGCAAGAACATAAATGGGGCAGCAGACATCAATTGAATCATCGCTGAGATCCCTTTGATAGCAGGGTACATGTCTTCAATAGATTGAGGTCCAAATAAGTCTGGTGATGTCAAGAAGTTACGTAATGCCATCAAAAGACCACCCGCAACCAATGCAGGAATGATTGGAACGAAGATATCTGACAAAAGCTTAATCAAATCCATCAATGGATTAAATTTTTTGTCTCTATTCACAATCTCTTTTAAATCATCTGTGGAAGCTTCTTTCAAACCTGTTTTTTTGATGATTTCTGCATATACAAAGTTAACGTCTCCGGGGCCAATAATAATTTGATATTGTCCGTTAGTGCTAAAAGTCCCCTTCACATCCGCATTATTATCTAGAGCTGCTTGGTTCACTTTTGTTTCATCTTTTAATACCAGACGAAGGCGGGTCGCACAATGTGCTGCAGCTACAAGATTCTCTTTGCCGACAGCCTCAATGACCTCGGCAGCAACTTTACTATAATCCATAGCAAAAATCTCCTTATAAAAACTTTGTTCTTGTTTGAAAGCGATTTTATTCGCCCTACGACTATTATTTTATCATGTTTCTAAAATATGTCAAGCGTTTTGCAGGATTTTTTATTTCCTTTCTTTTGCTCCTGGTTATTCTTGCTCATTTTTGAGGGATATTTTCTTTTTCCTCAAAAAAATATCTTTATATTTGAGGGAACAAGGCTTTTATTTACATTTTCTTTCATTTTTTCGTGAAAATTTGCCAGATTTCCTTCGTTTAATTTCCGGTAATCGTTTGACATATTTTTCTTTTTTTTAACATAAAAGACTTGCTTTTTTTGCCGAAAACGTTTACTATTAATAATAGAATAGAACTTATGGAGGAAAGATAAAATGGAATGGACAACCGAGCGTCGTTATAGACCCTATGAAGATTGGACGCAAGAAGAAATTCAACATATAAAGGAAAAGATGGCACAATCTCCATGGCATACTCGTTACCATGTTGAGCCTAAAATGGGGCTTCTTAATGATCCAAATGGCTTTTCTTATTTTGATGGCAAATGGATCCTCTTTTACCAAAACTTCCCCTTCGGTGCAGCCCACGGTTTAAAATCTTGGGCGCAGCTAGAAAGTGATGATTTGGTTCACTTTAGAGAAACTGGAGTCAAAGTTTTGCCAGATACTCCATTGGATAGCCACGGTGCCTACTCTGGTTCTGCCATGCAGTTTGGCGATAACTTGTTCCTATTTTATACAGGAAATGTCCGTGATGAAAACTGGATCCGTCATCCTTACCAAATTGGTGCTTTGATGGATAAGGATGGCAAGATTACAAAGATTGACAAAATCTTGATTGACCAGCCATCTGACTCTACTGACCACTTCCGCGACCCGCAAATTTTTAACTTCAAAGGTCAATACTATGCTATCGTCGGTGGACAGGATTTGGAGAAAAAAGGCTTCGTCCGTCTCTACAAGGCTGTTGACAACGACTACACAAACTGGCAAGCAGTTGGCAATCTTGACTTCGCTAACGATCGCACTGCCTACATGATGGAATGCCCAAATCTGGTCTTTGTAGGGGAGCAACCTGTCCTTCTCTACTGTCCACAAGGATTGGATAAAAAAGTTCTAGACTACGATAATATCTTTCCAAATATGTACAAAATCGGGGCTTCCTTTGATCCTAAAAACGCTAAAATGGTAGATGTGTCTCAACTTCATAATCTAGACTATGGTTTCGAAGCCTATGCAACTCAAGCCTTCAACGCTCCTGACGGACGTGCACTAGCAGTAAGTTGGCTTGGTTTACCAGATGTTTCCTACCCATCTGATCGATTTGATTATCAAGGTGCCCTCTCACTGGTTAAGGAACTCACTATCAAAGACGGCAAACTCTACCAATACCCTATCGCAGCTATCAAAGAACTTCGTTCTTCTGAAGAGGTCTTCTCAAATCGTACTCAAACCAACAACACCTATGAACTCGAGCTCAACTTGGAGGCCAATAGCCAGAGCGAGATTGTCTTACTTGCTGATAAAGAAGGCAAGGGACTTTCCATCAACTTTGACCTTGCCAATGGTCAAGTGACAGTGGATCGTAGCCAGGCTGGAGAACAGTATGCCCAAGAATTTGGGACGACTCGTTCTTGCCCTATCAATAACCAAGCTACAACTGCCACTATCTTCATCGACAAGTCGGTCTTTGAAATTTTCATCAATAAAGGAGAAAAAGTATTTTCTGGTCGTGTCTTCCCACATGCGGACCAAAATGGGATCCTCATCAAGTCTGGAAACCCAACTGGAACTTACTATGAATTAGATTATGGTCGCAAAACTAACTGATGTCGCAAAACTTGCAGGCGTTAGCCCTACTACCGTCTCACGGGTCATCAATAAAAAGGGTTATCTATCTGAGAAAACCATTCAAAAGGTAAATGAAGCCATGCGAGAGCTAGGCTACAAGCCCAACAATCTGGCTCGAAGCCTCCAAGGAAAATCTGCCAAGTTGATTGGACTTATTTTTCCAAACATCAGTCATGTCTTTTATGCGGAGTTGATTGATAAGTTGGAACACCAGCTCTTCAAAAATGGCTACAAGACCATCATCTGTAACAGTGAACATGACTCTGAAAAAGAACGGGAGTACATTGAAATGCTGGAGGCCAATCAGGTAGACGGTATCATTTCTGGGAGTCACAACTTGGGAATCGAAGACTACAATCGTGTGACGGCGCCGATCATTTCCTTTGACCGAAACTTGTCTCCAGACATCCCTGTTGTCTCCTCTGACAACTACGGTGGCGGGGTCCTCGCAGCCCAAACTCTGGTCAAGACAGGCGCCCAGTCTATCATCATGATTACAGGAAATGATAACTCGAATTCACCGACTGGACTACGCCACGCTGGCTTTGCCTCTGTTCTCCCGAAAGCACCTATTATCAATGTTTCGAGTGACTTTTCGCCCGTCCGAAAAGAAATGGAAATCAAGAATATCTTGACCCATCAGAAACCAGATGCGATTTTTGCTTCGGATGATTTGACAGCTATTCTGGTCATTAAAATTGCTCAAGAACTGAGAATTTCTGTTCCTGAGGAGCTCAAGGTCATCGGTTATGATGGGACTTACTTTATCGAGAACTATTATCCTCATTTGACAACGATTAAGCAGCCTATGAAAGAGATTGCCCAACTCACTGTCGATCTTCTCTTACAGAAGATTGAAGGTAAAGAGGTCGCGACAACCGGTTACTTCTTACCCGTTACTCTATTACCAGGAAAAAGTATTTAAGTACAAAAAACTCAGACTGATTTGTCTGAGTTTTTTTACGATCTTAAGTTTTCGAGATAGCGCTGGGCTGTCTCTAAGTTAAAGGTTTTATCTGCGATGAGGCGCTCAACGAGGGGAGCAACTTCGGACTCACTAGCACCTGCTAGGAGAGCTAGGGATTTGGCCTGCAATTTCATGTGGCCTTGCTGGATGCCCGTACTTACCAAGGCTTTGAGGGCCGCAAAGTTTTGGGCGAGACCGATAGACACGATAATCTGAGCTAATTCTTTGGCAGAAGGATTTCCCAGCAGTTCATGACTGAGGGCTACACGCGGGTTGAGACCGATTGAGCCACCCTTGGTCGCTACCGGCATGGGTAGGGTCATCTCACCGACCAATTCTTCTCTTTCCATGTCCAGTGTCCATTGACTAAGACCTTGATAGCGTCCATCTCGACTGGCAAAGGCATGGGCCCCAGCTTCGATGGCACGCCAGTCATTACCAGTGGCAATCAAAATCGCATCAATACCATTAAAAATCCCTTTATTGTGAGTCGCTGCTCGGTAGGGATCAGCCTGCGCAAACTGGCTAGCCAAAGCTATTTTCTCCGCAATTTCTCGTCCTTGGTCCCTTTGGGGACTCAAGTAGCGAAAGGCGATACGACAGCTTGCAGTCACCAAAGAATCGGTCGCGTAGTTGGACAGAATCCCCATAAGGCTCTGCCCTTGACTGAGTTCTTCTAAGACTGGTTTCAAGGCTTCCAGCATGGTGTTGAGCATATTTGCTCCCATGGCTTCCTGGGTATTGACATGAAGATAAACAACGAGAAAGTCTGTTTCACCTTTGATCTGCTCTATATGCAAATCACGCGCCCCACCCCCACGTTTGACGATGGACGGATAGGCTTGATTGGCAAGTTCTAAGAGCTCCGCCTTCTTGCTGACAATCTTCTCTTGCGCTTGTTCAGGATCAGCAACTTGATAAAGGGCTACCTGACCAATCATCTGGCGCAGATGAACCTGAGCAGTAAAGCCACCAGACCGCTTGATGATTTTACTTGCATAGCTGGCCGCAGCAACCACTGAGGGTTCTTCTGTCACATAGGGAACTGTATAGTCCTGACCATTCACCAAAAGCTCTGGAATGATCGAATAAGGAAGAGAAAAAGTTCCTACCACATTCTCACTCAGCTGGTCTGCAACAGCCAAACTGATCTGTTCATCCTGCTCCAGACTGGTTTGCTTTTCAGGACTAAGGAGCGCCTGAGCTCGCAACAACTCAAGGCGCTCATGGTATGATTTTTTAGAAAATCCATTCCAACTTAACTTCATTATTTTTCAACCTTGCTATAACGGCGTTGGTGGTCGACAATTTCAACCAAGGCATAGTCTTGATTTTCATAAGCTGCAAATTGGGCTGAGCCAGACTCATCCAACTGCACCTCTTCGAAAAAGACTTTTTCATAGTCCGCAACAGACAATGCTGTACGTTGTTTGAGTTTGCTCAAGCGCTCTTTGTCGAGATAGGCCTCATAGCCTTCGACCAATTCACCACTAAAGAACTCTGAAACCGCTCCACTTCCGTAACTGTAGAGGGCAATTTTATCGCCAGCCTTCAAAGTCTCTGCATTTTCCAAAAGGGAAAGAAGGCCGAGGAAGAGAGAACCTGTGTAGATATTTCCAATCATCTGACTGTAAAGAATAGACTTGTCAAAGTTTTCTTGCAAACTATCCTGTTTTTCTTTAGACAAAGTTTTGTCCATCATCTTGCGCAAGCCTTTTAAGGCCAACTTAGGATAAGGCAAGTGGAAGCAGATAGCCGCAAAGTCATCCATAGTCCAATCATAGCGTTTCTTGTATTCATCCCAAGTCGTTGTCAGGCAATCAAGATACTGTTGGGTCGAGTACATGCCGTTTACATAAGGAGTGCTTGAGTAGTTCGGACGCCAGAAATCCATGATGTCGCGCGTTTGAGCAACGTTATCATTGTTAAAAGCCATGATGCGCGGATTTTGGGTGATCAACATCGCCACACTTCCAGCACCCTGAGTTGGTTCACCCGGAGTTCCGACACCATACTTGGCAATATCACTGGCAATGACCAAAACCTTAGACTCTGGAGAATTTTCCACATGCAATTTAGCATAATGAAGGGCAGCTGTCGCTCCATAGCAGGCTTCTTTGATTTCAAAGCTCCGAGCGAAAGGCTGAATGCCTAATAAGCCATGAACAAAGACTGCCGCTGCCTTACTCTGGTCAATCCCTGACTCGGTCGCCACGATGACCATATCGATTTCTTCTTTTTCTTTGTCTGTTAAAATAGAGTTGCTTGCACTAGCTGCCAAGGTAACAATGTCCTCAGTCAGTGGCGCAATACTAATTTCATTTAACAAGAGTCCCTTGCTAAATTTTTCGGGGTCAACTCCCCTCGCTTCTGCTAAGTCTTGTAATTTCAAGACGTATTGACTGGTTGCAAAACCAATCTTATCAATACCGATTGTCATATTTACCTCTGTTTTTTCATTCATTGTAAAAAATCGTTTCATTCTATTTTATCACAAATAGGGACAAAAGAGAGAAAAAAGACTTGATTCAACAAATCAAGTCTTTGCTTTGACTGCATTAGGAAGAGATTCCTCGTTGTTTGCGGATGTAGTAATAAAGCTTTAGAATTACCGTTCCACTTGCCATTCCAATAGAAATAACGAGGGCTAACATAACCACCAAAGTCGCGCTGGCAATAGCATGGCTGTAATCGCCTGTCACAAAGAAAGCTGTCGTTCGATAGGATAAATAACCCGGCACCAAGGGGGCAAGAATAGCCAAGACAAAGACCACCGCTGGTGTCTTATAGACAATACTTAAAATCTGACTGATGCAAGAGCCAATTACTGCTGCGATAAAGGTCGCTACAATAACATTGGTTGGATCTTTGAGCACGAGATAGAGGAGCCAAACGCCCATTCCCAAAATACCACCAGGTAGGAGCATGGAGCGTTGAACATTCAGTACGATTAAAAAGGTGATAATGGCGAGTAAACTCGCCACTGCTTGGAGCAAAATACTTGTTAGAGTCATCTTATGTCATCAAAACCAGGGCGACTGAGGTGCCAGCCCCTAAAGCGAGGGTAATGAGCAAAGATTCAAACATCTTGCTCATACCAGAGTTGATATGGTTGGTCATGATATCCCGAACTGCATTTGTCAGAGCAATCCCTGGAACAAAGGGCATGACCGCTCCTGCTATAATCAGGTCTGCCGTCGAAGGAAATCCTGTATAGCGGGCCCAGAACTGGGCGATCAATCCGAAAACAAAGGCACCCGCAAAGGCCGTTACAAAAGGAATGCGGACAAATTTCTCTACGTAGAGAGAGAAGGCAAATCCAAATAAAGTCGCAATAGCTGCACCAAAAGCGTCATAAACATTGCCCCCAAACATAATCGAGAAGAAAGGGGCACTGAGGGTCGCTGCTACGGTCACTTGGAACTTGGTATAAGGAAGGGCTTGATTGCCAATTTCTTTGAGCTTTTTAAAGGCTGTCAAGAGATCAATCTGCCCACCCACAAGCTCCCGTGATACTTGGTTGACATCACAGACTTTTTCAATGTTATAAGAGGATGAGGTCACCCGTTTCATCCGAGAAATATTGGTATTTTCGATAGAAAAGAAAATAGCTGCAGGCATGGCAAGTACATTGCAATCCATTATTCCCTGCGAATGGGCAATACGGATCATAGTATCCTCAACCCGATGAATCTCTGAGCCACTTTTCAGGAGAATGGTTCCTGCTAGCATAATCACATCAATGACGGCATTCAACTCTCTCGATTCGTCCATTTTCTCCTCCTTTTTTCTACTCCCTATATTTTATCACAAAATCTTGTGAAAAAAAATCTTTGTCATGAAATCATGACAAAGATTCGTTTAATCTCGAGAACTTTCGTGAGTTCCTTCACTATTGGATGAACTGCTCGAAGGAGTGTTCCCTTGTTGATTTCCTTGTTGGTTCCCCTGGTTTGGACTTGTAGGAGAACCCTGGTTCCCACGTTGGGCAGGATTAGAGGATGAAGTTGATGGTGGCGTTTTTGGTTTGTAGATGGAAAGTTTGATACGCGTACTTGCAAGATCAACCTGTTCTCCTGCTCTTGGCGTTTGACTTACAACTGTACCTTCTGCCGTTCCTTCAGGAGCAGTCGAAACCTCGACAACCTCAATATTAGCCTCTTTTACACCGACAATCTGAGTCAAATTATTCTTTGTAAATTCGAGACTTGAACCAATATAACTTGGCATAGAAACGCTTGTTACTTTCTTAGCAACCGTTAAAGTAATTGTGCTAGCTTTTGAAAGATCATAAGTCGTACCTGCCGCAGGACTTTGTCTGAGAATGGTTCCAGGTTCGCTTTCGCTGGATTCTTCCTCTTCCATCTTGATTAGATTCTCAGGAACCTTCTTCTCCTTGAGTTCAGCTACGGCATCCGTATACTTGCGTCCAACATAATTGCTCAATTGGAAGGATTGCTTACCAGAAGAAACGATCAAATTAACCTTGGTTCCTTCTTTTCGGCCGCTACCAGCTTCTGGATCCGTTCGAATAACACGTCCTTCTGCTACTGTATCACTAGCCTCTGACTTTTCTTCACCGGCTTCAAACTTGGATTTTTTAAGAGCTTCTTTTGCCTCTGCAACAGTTTGTCCAGCCACGTCAGGAATAGCAATCGTTGCTGGTGTTCTAGATAAAATCCAGACTAAAGAAGCTGCAACTAATAGAAGACTAGCTAAAAGAATCATATAGCGAGCCTTAAACTTCCGCTTTTTAATTGGCTTTTGCGTAGGTGCTTGCTCTGGGGTTAATTTCTTTGACTGAGGACGTTCTTCCTGCGCCGGAGCTTTTGGAATCGAGGTCAATGTACTTTGTGGGACTTTAGGTAAAGTCTTCGTATCCGCCTTACTCGCATCGTCAAAGACCAGTTTCGGTTCATTCCGACGATTATAAGACAAGCTAGTTGACAAGTCCATATACATTTCTGAAACAGACTGATAGCGATCAGACAATTTCTTAGCAGTTGCCTTGATGACAACATTTTCCAAAGCCTGAGGGACAGATGGGTTTTCAGCAATGACGGACGGAAGTGGCTTCTGGAAATGCTGAAGGGCAATCGTAACCGCACTATCCCCATCATAAGGGATATGTCCCGTCAGCATTTCATAGAAAATAATCCCCATTGCATAGATATCACTCTGGAAGGTCGCTTTTGAACCACGCGCTTGCTCAGGTGACAAATAATGAACCGAACCCAGCATCGAGTTGGTCTGGGTCAGACTCGTCTCTGCAAAGGCCACTGCAATCCCAAAGTCAGTAACTTTAGCAGTTCCATCTGGTGTCAAGAGGATATTTTGAGGTTTCAAATCTCGGTGAACAATTCCTCTAGCATGAGCTAAACGCATAGCCAAAAGAATCTGTCCCATAATCCGAACCGCTTCTTCATTTGAAAGAGGATAGTGTTCTTTGATATAACGCTTGAGGTCAAGTCCTGCTACGTATTCCATAGCTAGGTACTGTTGGCCATCTTCCTCACCGATATCTGTTATCCGAACGATATGAGGATGGTCCAGATCCGCCATAGCCCTCGCTTCCCGCTGGAAACGTGCCACAGCAATCGGGTCCGTCTGGTAGTTGGTCCTCAGGACCTTAACTGCCACCTCTTCCCCATCTAGGATCAAATCCTTGGCCAAGTAAACATCTGCCATGCCTCCTCGACCAATCTGCTTGACAATCCGATACCGCCCGGCAAAAATCTTGCCGATTTGGATCATTCTGCCGCCTCCTCATTCATGTAAACAAGGGCAACCGTAATGTTGTCTAAACCTCCTGCATTGTTAGCAAAACGAATGAGGGTAGCCGCCTTGTCTGCTAGGGAAATATCGCTGGTTACGATATCATAAATCTCGCTTGCCGAAATCATATTGGTCAAACCGTCACTATTGAGCAAGAGATAATCTCCTGACTCCAGTGTAATCATCCCAAAATCAGGCTGGATTTCATCTTTTTGTCCGATAGACTGTGTGATGATATTCTTTTGAGGGTGAGTTTCTGCCTCTTCTGGAGTCAATTGACCAGCCTTGAGCAATTCATTAACCAAGGAATGGTCACTCGTCAACTGGTGGTATTCTTCTCCACGAATCAAACCGATACGAGAATCTCCAATGTGAGCATAGATGGCTTGGTTGTCAATAAACGCAACAGCTTCTAGCGTTGTCCCCATGCCTCTGTATGCTTCGTCCTGACCTAGTTGATGAATTTTTTGATTTTCAATCTCCAGGTAGTGGGCAAACCACTCACGAACTTCATTGACTGAGTTAATTTGGGTATCCACCCAATCCACACCGAGGTCTGTGACTGCCATCTCACTAGCGATATTTCCTGCACGGTGTCCTCCCATCCCGTCAGCCAAGATGATCATAGTGCGTCCTGCTCGGTTGACAAAGTGATTGACATAGTCCTGATTATTTGTTCGTTTCTGACCAACATCTGTTAATAATGCTATTTCCATTGTGTCAGTTCCTTCCTATTCTGATATCTTGCGAAATTGGCTAATGAAGAATCCATCACTTCCATACAATTCTGGAGTAATCAGGATACAGCCATCTTTCAGGATATCTTTACATTCGTGTTCTAGTTTAACCTGCTCAAACTCGGGATGACTTTCTAAAAACGCCTCAACGACTTGAAAGTTCTCCTCAGAGACAATAGTACAGGTACTATACGTTATTATACCACCTTTTCGTAGTGTTTGACAAACACTACCTAATATTTCCAGCTGAATTTCCTGTAAGGAGGTGAAATCTGCCGTTTCTTTATTGTATTTGATGTCTGGTTTGCGACGTAAAAGTCCAATCCCAGAACAAGGAGCATCTACCAAAATCTTATCAAAAGAGTCCCGACCGAAAAACTCATGCACTTTTCTGGCATCCAATTTTTGCGTTTGCACTCGATCTGCCACACCTAAACGCTCCGCATTTTCTTGGATCAAGTCCAACTTATGATCATACAAGTCCAGAGCAGTTACCTGACCTTTCGTGAGGTAAGAAGCCATATGGGCTGTTTTCCCACCCGGAGCGGCACAGGCATCCAAGACTTGTTCATCACCTTGTAGATCAAGAGTCGGAGCAACCAGTTGACTGGACTCGTCTTGGATGGTAATAGCCCCTTCTGCAAACAAATCATGGCCTGCAAAGTGGCCGTGCTCCTTGACCAGACCAGTGGCCGCCAAAGGGGAATCAGTCGCCTCTAACTCGGCTTTGATTTCCTCCTTTCGACTCAAGTCGGTCACTCGGATGCTGGCTTTGTTGCGCACCAAGAGGCTTTCAAAAATGGCTTGAGCTCGCTCTTCACCGTATTCTTCCTTGAGCTTAGATACTAGCCAAACTGGGAGAGAATAGGCAATGGAATCACGCTTGTTTTTGCGTTTGATAGTTGCAACATCTGGCCACCCTTCTCGCAAGATACGACGAAGGACAGCATTGACCAGCTTTTCACTGCCTTTTTTACGTGCTTTAGCTATTTCCACTGCTTCATTGACCACAGCATGGTCAGGCACCTTATCTAGAAAACGGACTTGGTAGGCGCTCATGAGAAGAAGGACATAGAGCCAGTTATCTAGCTTGTCTCGGTCTTCAATAAAGTGGGACAGGTACCATTCTAAGGTGAGTTTGCGGGCTACCGTTCCGTAGACAATCTCTGTCACCAAACCCTTGTCTGCTGCTGAAAGTTGACTGCCCTTGAGGTGTTTATTTAAGGCAATATTGGAGTATGCTTGGTTGGCAAGAACATCCTCTAACACTGCTAGAGCAAGATTTCTAGCTGTTTCTACTTTAGTCACCAAATCGTTCTCCTACAGTCAATGTCCGTCCAACTCCGTTGAGGAAGGAAGCAATGTCCATCTTAGGCTTACCTGCTGGCTGCACTTGCTTGAGAGATAGAGCTCCTTCAGCCGTTGCAACGATCAATTCCTTTTTACCAATAGAGAGGATTTCACCTGGATTTCCCTGATCTTCTACTGGCAGGGCTTCATAAATCTTAAAGCGGTCGCCCTTAAGGAAAGTATGGGCAACAGGCCACGGATTCATCCCACGGATTTGGTTGAAGAGTTGGCGATTGGTTTTAGTCCAATCGAGTTTCTCTTCTTCTGGCTTAATATTTGGCGAGAAAGTGACTTGACTAGGATCTTGAGGCACAGGTTTGATTTCTCCTGCTAGGTATCCAGGTAGCGTATCCAAAAGCAAATCCCGACCAACAATCGCTAATTTTTCAAACAAGGTGCCGACATTGTCCTCATCTGTGATAGGAATACTGCGACGGGAAATCATATCACCTGCATCCATCTCCTTGACCATTTCCATGATAGTCACACCAGCTTCCTCATCCCCTTGAATCAAGGCATAATGAATGGGTGCGCCACCACGGTGTTTGGGAAGAAGGGAAGCGTGAACGTTGACCGCAAAATCCATGCTATCAAAGAGTTTACTTGGGAGAAACTGTCCAAAAGCAGCAGTGATAATTCCATCTGCTCCTAAATTCATAATGGCTTCCATCTCTGGACTTCCAGATAATTTTTCAGGCTGGTAAATGGGAAGATCTGCTTCTTTGGCAGCCTGCTTGACTGGGGTTTCTTGGATCACTTTTTTACGGCCGACAGCGCGGTCTGGCTGGGTCACAACAGCTAGAATCTCGTAACGATCATCTGATAACAAACCCTTCAAAACTGTCGCTGAAAAATCAGGTGTCCCCATAAAGATTAGTTTTGTCATTTCTTCTCCTCCTTATAAAAATTGCTGCGGTTCATGGTCAATGCTGAGACGAAGCTCGCTATTTTCCCGTTCTTGAGTCAAGGCCAAAACCTGGTTGAGGGTTGGTCCTAGCTCATCTTCTAAACGGTATTTAATCAAAATCTGGTAATGATAAAGGTTGTGGGTACGGGCAATGGGTTTTGGCGTTGGTCCAAGGATTTTACTAGTTTCCGATAAACCTGAGCGCAAAATTCCCATGACTTCATAGGCACGTTTGACAACCTCTTCTTCTTTCTTGTGAGAGAGGGTAATCCCAATAGTGAAATAGTAAGGCGGATAGCCGAGTTGGCGCCTGATACTCATTTCATAGGCATAAAAACCTTCATAATCCTGTTCCTTGGCAAATCGAATGGCATAGTGCTCAGGATTGTAAGACTGGATCAAGACATGCCCAGCCTTTTCTGCACGACCTGCCCGACCAGCCACCTGAGTTAAGAGTTGGAAGGTTCTCTCGGAAGAACGAAAATCAGGTAGATTCAAGGCCGTATCCGCATTGAGCACTCCGACTAGGGTCACATTTGGAAAATCCAAGCCCTTGGCAATCATCTGAGTTCCCAGCAAGATATCTGCTTCCCCTCGTCCAAACTGGTCAAGAAGAGCTTGGTGACTGCCTTTCTTGCGAGTCGTATCCACATCCATCCGCAGAATGCAAGCCTGAGAAAAGAGCTCTGCTAGCTCATCGTAGGCTTTCTGAGTCCCTGTACCGTAGTAGCGAATACTGCTGCTTTGACAGTTGGGACAGACATGAGGAATCCCCTTGGAAAAGCCACAGTAATGGCAGTTCATGGTCTTGGTATCCATGTGGAGAGTCAGAGAAATATCACAGTTGGGACAACTATCTACCGTCCCACACTCCCGACACATAACAAAGCTAGAATAACCCCGACGGTTGAGCATGAGGACTACCTGCTCTTTTTTATCCAGACGATCTTGAATGGCCTCTAGCAAAGGAGGGGTAAAGTTTGACGTCTCATTCTGCCCGATATAGTCACGAAAGTCAATCACTTGAACTTCAGGAATAGTGGCTAAAGGATTGGCCCGTTGGGTCAGACGTAAGTGTTGATAGACACCTTTTCCAGCCCGCGCACGGCTCTCTAAGCTCGGTGTTGCCGAACCAAGGACTAGGGCTGCTTGATTATACTGGGCCCGTAGAATGGCTACCTCTCTAGCATGATAACGGGGATTGCTGTCTTGTTTGTAGCTGGCTTCATGCTCTTCATCAATAATCATGACACCCAGATTTTTCAAAGGAGCAAAGATAGCTGATCGAGCACCAACAACAACTTGGGCATCGCCGCGTTCGACCTTGCGCCATTCGTCGTACTTCTCACCATTGGATAGGCCTGAGTGAAGAATGGCTACTTTCTCACCGAAACGAGCAATGAAACGCTCCGTCATCTGTGGCGTCAGAGAAATCTCAGGTACCAGCAAAATAGCCGTCTTGCCCTTGTCCAAGGCTCCTTGGATAATCTGCAAGTAAACCTCAGTTTTCCCACTTCCTGTAATCCCTTGAAGGAGGAATGGAGGCTGTTGACTGCCAATGGCACTGACAACCGCATCACGTGCCTGTCTTTGTTCAGGATTCAATTCCAAAGGTTGGCTGGCTTCAATGCCTTCGAAATAAGCAGCTGAACGTTGCACTTCCTTTTGAATTAAGGTTAGAGCTCCTTGCTCCACAAAGAAGTTGGCTTGCTCGCGTGAGTAGAATTCTAACAAGCTAGCCAGAGGAGCACTTTCAGAATGAGACAGCAGATAGTCTCTCAATTCTAACTTTTTCTTGGCACGCGCAGAAATCTCAATCTGCTCTAGTCGATTAGCATTAACCACATACCAAGACTGAGTCTTGACCTTCTTTTGATCGACTGCCTGGTATTCTAAGCGGAGCAGACCTTTCCTGGTCAAGCGCATCATTTCTGCCTGTTTGGCCAAATCTAGAGAAGAAAAGGCTAGCGAATCTCCTGAACCGAACAAGCGCTCTTTGTCTGTCTGACTCAGACCTTCCAGAGGATAGAGAATCTTATCATAACTGGAGTTTAAAAATCCTGGCAACATGGCTTTTAGGATGGAGATTTTGTAAGAAAAGACAGACTTGCGTAATTCCTCAGCTAGCCAGAGTTGCTCTTGCGTGAGGACAGGAGAAAAATCTAGCACCTCTGCAATCTCCTTCAAGTCCTGATTGGCAGCTTCTTCATCCGACTGGGACTCCAAGCCTAGCACAATTCCTTGGATCAAACGATTACCCTTGCCGAAGGGGACATGGACCCGCATACCGACTTCCAGCATCTCTTCAAATTCCTCAGGGACTCTATAACTATAGGGCTGGTCCGTCTGCATCAGGGGAACATCCACGATAATCTTTGCAATAGCCATCTTCTCACCTCCTTCTTGTCAGTAAATTCTTGCAATAGAAAAAATAAGATTGAGTCCCCCCAACCTTAAATTTTTTCACCATCTTCTTTTTCTTTAGCGATTTGCTCTTTGATTTTCTTTTCTTCTTCTTCTTTGCGGCGTTTTTCTTCTTCGATACGGAGACGAACGGCTTCACGTTTTCCTTCTGGATCTGGGTGAATGGTTACATTTCCAGACTCGATTTCTTCCAAAGCGCGAAGAGTTGATTTTTCAGACTTGAACTCTTGAGTTGCTGGCGCACCGGCTTCTAGTTCGTGGGCACGTTTTGCTTCCAAGATTACGAGTGAATATTTTGATGGCACCTTGTCTAGCAAGGTATCAATAGAGGGTTTTAACATCATTTGCTTGTACCTGTTTCCTATAGTTTATCGAGTAGTTGGAGATTTTGGCAACATCTCCTGGTAGTGACCAATAACACGGTCCACACGGAAGTGTTCTGCTTCGATTACACGCTTGACACGCTCAGCAGCGAGGGGCACCTGATCGTTGACAATGGCATAATCATACTCACGCATGAGAGCAATTTCTTCCTTGGCTTTTTCGATTCGTTGGGCAATCACTTCTGCACTGTCTGTTCCACGACCTACCAAACGATCTTGCAATTCATCCAAATCTGGTGGTGTTAGGAAGATAAAGACAGCATCTGGAACCTTTTTCTTAACCTGAAGGGCTCCCTGCACTTCAATCTCAAGGAAGACATCGATTCCCTTGTCTAGGGTTTCGTTGACATAGGTCAGAGGAGTTCCATAGTAGTTACCGACATATTCTGCATATTCCAACATCTGACCTTGACGGATCAGCTCTTCAAACTCTTCACGAGTACGGAAGAAATAGTCCACTCCATCCACTTCACCAGGACGTTGCGCGCGCGTCGTCATCGATACAGAATATTGAAATTGATTCTCAGAACTCTCAAAAATCTCTCTTCTAACCGTTCCTTTCCCAACTCCTGAAGGACCAGAAAAAACGATTAGCAAGCCTCGGTCTGCCATTATGTCTCCTTTAGTTAGTCTGTGAAATAAAGTAAAATTTCTCTCGGATACTGATGAGAACGTCAGTTATCCTTCTACAGTCTTTCTATCTAGTGTAACAAAAAAGCAGTAATTTTTCAACTGCTCTTTCTTATTTATTTAGCATAATCTACTGCACGAAGTTCGCGGATCACGGTTACCTTGATGTTTCCTGGGTAATCGAGATTATTTTCAATTTTCTCACGAACTTTGTGAGCTAAGATTGTGACTTTGTCGTCTTTGATTTGTCCTGGATTAACCATGATACGAATTTCACGTCCTGCTTGAAGGGCAAAGCTATTTTGCACTCCTTCAAAGCCATTGGCGATTTCTTCCAAATCGTGGAGACGCTTGATATAGTTTTCAAGAGATTCACTACGAGCACCTGGACGCGCTGCACTCAAGGCATCTGCTGCAGCAACAATCACTGCAATGACACTTTCGGCTTCGACATCCCCGTGGTGGCTAGCAATGGTATTTACCACAACTGGGTGTTCCTTATACTTACGAGCCAACTCTGTACCAATCTCAACGTGGCTACCTTCAACCTCGCGGTCAATGGCTTTCCCAATGTCATGAAGGAATCCAGCACGACGGGCAAGAGCTGCATTTTCACCAAGTTCACTGGCGATGATACCAGACAACTTAGCAACCTCAATCGAATGACGCAAGACATTTTGCCCATATGAAGTACGGAACTGCAAGCGTCCCATAATCTTCATCAAGTCTGGATGAAGGTTTGGCGCACCAATCTCATAGGCAGCAGCCTCACCGTATTCACGGATCTTATTGTCAATCTCTTGACGGTTTTTCTCCACCAACTCCTCGATACGAGCTGGGTGGATACGGCCATCCTTGAGCAACATTTCCATGGTCATACGAGCAATTTCACGACGAATCGGATCAAATCCTGACAAGGTTACCACTTCCGGTGTATCGTCAATAATAACATCGACCCCTGTCAAACTTTCAAAGGTACGAATGTTTCGACCTTCACGACCGATAATGCGCCCCTTCATGGTATCATCTGGTAGGTGAACTGTCGAGTTTGTTGACTCTGCTACATAGTCACCAGCGATACGCTGCATAGCCTGAACCAAGATATCTTTCGCAATCTTGTCTGAACGTTCCTTCACCTCTTGCTCAGCCTCACGAATGCGACTAGCAATTTCCTTGGTCAAGTTTTCCTCTGTCTGAGCCAAGATAATATCTCGAGCCTCAGTTTGGGAAAGGGAACCGATACGTTCAAGTTCAGCTTCTTTTTGTCTTTCGACTTCCTCTAATTGCTCTTCACGTGCATCAAGGTTTTTTGCTCTATCAGAAATACTTTGTTCTTTTTGTTCAAGTGTTTTTTCTTTGTTCGTCAAATTGTCGTCTTTGCGGTCAAGGCTCGTAGCTCTCTCCGTCAAACGACTTTCAATTTGCTTGAGCTCCTGACGTTCTGACTTAAATTCAGCGTCCACTTCTTCACGGTATTTTCTGGCTTCCTCTTTGGCCTCCAATAGTGCTTCTTTTTTAAGAGACTTGCTTTCGCTCTTGGCTTCATTTAGCAATAAATCCGCTTCGCGCTCAGCTTGTCCTCGTAAATTAGTTGCTTCTTGTTCAGCATTTAGAAGCATCAACTCTGCAGCCTCTTGAGATGATTTCATCTTAGCTGAGATGCTGACATATCCAATGACTAAACCAATGATGACGGCAAAAACAGCAATCGCAAGTGTCATGATTTCCATGTTTTTACCTCATTAAATTTGTTTATCGAATGACATACATTCTTTTACATTCTACCATAAAAAAGTGATTTTCACAAACCTAAAATAGCATATGTTTTGGGGAATTTAAAACACATTTACCTAAAATTTATTAGTGCAATCTCTATTTCTTAGAAGTTATAGCTTAGTAAAAATTATAGAAAAAGCCTACCTTTCTGTAGACTTAGTAATGATCTTTGAAGGACAAGAAAGCCACGCTATCCCCATCCATCATATAAATCAAGCGATTTTCTGCATCAATGCGCCGCGACCAAGCTCCTTGATAGTCATACTTGAGTGGTTCTGGTTTCCCCATTCCTACAAAAGGATCGCGTTGAATATCTTTGATTAATTTATTGATTCTTTTTAATGTTTTCTTATCTTTGTTTTGCCAATAGCAATAATCCGCCCAGGCATCTTCTGTAAAATTGAGCAGCATTCCTCACTCCTCAATAACATGTACCTGAGTACTTCCAGCACGGACTTGAGCCATTCCTCGCAAAACCTTGTCAGAAAGTTCCTTATTTTGAGCGATTCTCAGGGTTTCCTGAATACTGTCCCATTCGCTCTTTGAAAGAACTACAATATCCTCATCTGGATTTTTATTGACCACCGTTAAAGGCTCAAATTCATCATTTACCTTCTTCATGTAGTCTTTTAAATGATTTCGGAATGTTGAATAAAGAACTGCTTCCATAACCATACCTCGTTTTACCTCTTTTCCACTATTATACACAAAAAGAAAGAAATTGTCAGGAACTTGTACAAGATTTTTCTTTTCTATCTCTTTATTCGAAAATCTTCTAAAAAAGTCCACCTTTCAGTAGACTTAGTTTGTTTCTATTCTAATCGGGACTCTGCCGAAATTCTGCTCTACGATGCTTGGCTGTCCTAGTTGGTAAATCTGGTCTGCCTTTTGCGTCATGGTATCCCAAGGTTCTTTGCCAATTCGGCTGACTAGATGGACCTGCTCTTTCAGAGACTTGAGGTGTTGTCTGCCTTTTTCAGTAAAGCCAAGAACATGGATGACTTCTGGCAAGTCGTTTTCTCTGGCTTGTACCAAGATATAAGTCAAGAGGCGACGTACACGCGCCTTGGTATAACGCTTGGTCGCAACCGCATCGACCAATTCGTCAACAGACTGAGCTGTTTTGATAGCCTCCTTGATGCGCACTGCCATTTCTTGATTGACCTGATAGATAGTTGTTAAGTCTGGATTTGACAAAATTTGATAGCGGAGCAAGGGAAAATAGTCATCCCAGCTCACCTTACTGGCTTGCTCAAAGAGGGTAACAGAAGGCATAAAGCGTTCTAAGAAATCTTGGTCTATTTGGTGCTGACGTAGAGCTGTCGCCGAGGCAAAGTCCACATCCTTGTCCACAGAATGGTAACCCGCTCCCTGACGCTGAATCGGCTGTAGTTTGATGTTTCGTCCTGCAACTGCCTTGGCATAGGCCAGAGCAAGGATATGATTGGGCGTATTGCCAGAAAAATCAAGACCAGCAAATTCCTTCCACATGGCTTGGGTTTTCTGGGGATAGGAGAGAGAGTCAGGCAGATTATCTACAAATTTCTCCATCTCAACACATTGCTCTATGCATAAGTCAGCGATTTTTTGATAATCCAGAACTTCTTCTGTCCCAAAAGCCAGCCTATCAATGCCCAACAGAGCCAAGATATCCACAGCTCCTTGGCCAAAGAAATCCGCCGCCTGAACACTGACTAAAAAGGGCAATTCCACTACCAAGTCTGCGCCATTTTCCAGTGCCATCTGGGCCCGTGTCCACTTATCAACGATAGCGGGCTCTCCACGCTGCATGAAATTTCCAGATATGGCAACGATTTTCAGCCCCTCCACCTGATCCAGCAGGTATTTATGGCCATTATGAAAAGGATTGAACTCCGCGATAATACCGGTGATGGTCATAGAAATCTCCTACTACTAGACTTTACTTCTTATTATATTTATTAGATTCAACTATTTTAAAATCTCTATCTAATCGAGAAATTGTATTAAACAATTCCATAACATTAGTAACATATTGATCTGAACAATTTATCTCTTTAATAATAAACCTCAATTTTTTTATTTTATCTTTTTCTTTTGAACCAACAGCCAAATCTTGAAGTTGTTTCACAAGAATACTAACGCTATCAATATCATCAATGGAATCATTTTGAGCAATATTTCTTGTTTTTGTTCTCAAAATATTTTCTATAATTCTGATAAATTTAGGCCGTTCAAAATCTTCTAGTACCAAAATGGCAAGTGACAAATAAAGTAACTCTATATTTCCTTTCAAAGAATATATTACTTTGTATTCTCGTAGATACTTCTGAATCTTCTCTCTAATAAAACGCGTACGTTTCAAATTGTAATTTTCACTTTCATATATCACCTGAACAATCGAAATTAAAGATAACCCTATAGCTAAATAGAATTGAAATGCCGTATTACTGGAATCAGGCGAAATATCAGTTACATTTCCTGTAAAAGCTATTCGAGCAATATACCAATTTAAAACAATTGAAGCTATCGCTATTATTAAAATAAATAAGTGATTCACTAATTTTCGACGACCTAATATCAATATTATCAGATAGATAACTATCCAAAAAACTAAACTTATCGTCCATAAATAGTTATATGAAACATGACATGTTTTAAAAGCAGAATTCAAAAACAAAGAACAAACATAGCCTAAGATAGAAAAGAATGGCGAAATAAATATCCAAAAGATTATGCTGTTCGTACTTATTTTACCTCCACTAGAAGAAGAAAAAAATCTCGTACTAAATCCTTGATATTCTTTCAAATTCATTGAAAAAAAGTTCTTAAGCATAATATACTCTAATATGACCACAACCACAATCAAAAAGAATTCTAACATTATTACCTCAATCTATTTTGCCAAATCATTCAGGCATCCTACTTCTGCGCGACAAAAAACCAACGGGTGCTAGTTTCTGTTGGTTCCTTGTCCTCAAAGTCCGCATAGAGTTTGAAGGACTTGAAACCAGCCTGTTCCAGCAAAATATCATAGGTCAAGACCTCATAAGTCCGCTCCTCATGCACTTCATCGTGGCGACTAAAGGAACCGTCAGTCTCCTTGATAAAAAAAGTCAACTCATGCACGATGGAGTGAGGAGCTTCGTCCTCATAGGTGTCCCAAAGCATGGCAAAATCTTCCGCATTTTCATGGTAAGAATAGCCTGGAAAAACTTCATCTGTCTGGTAGGTCGAATGCACGTCAAAGATGAATACTCCGTCTTCGTTGAGGACATTATACACTTCCTTAAAAACGTCTCCTACCTCGACCTCATCCTGCATGTAGCAGATAGAGTCAGAGTAACACGTGACAAAATCATATTGACCTGCCTTGGACAAATCCAGCATATTGCCTTCAATAAAATCAATCTTTTGCTTGGCTGAAGTAGCTCTCTTCTCCGCAATCTTCAACATATCCGCGCTCAAGTCAAGTCCTGTCACATCAAAGCCAGCCTGAGAAAAGCGGACAGACTGGATACCTGTCCCACAAGCCAATTCCAAGAGTTTCTTTCTCTCCTTGGTCTTAGGCAAATGACGCAGAGAAAAATCCGTCCATTTGTCGTATAAACTATCATCCATGACCGCATCATAGACAGCCGCAAAGGTTTCATAAGTTGCCATAATCATGATACCAAGAGCCTCCATGGCAAACACCACTCGCCCTCACCTTTCCATCAATTTTCTTCTAAACTAAGCAAATAAAACCCAGTTGACTGCAACTGAGTTCATCTTCTACGCCAAAGCTTCAGATAAATCTACTGACTCTGCCTCATGCCAAAGTTTTTCTAGGTTATAGTGGGCACGCATTTCTTCTGAGAAGATATGCACAACGACACCGCCGAGGTCCAACAAGACCCAGCCTCCAGCTGCATCACCTTCGACATGACTGCCTTTAAAGCCTGCTTCCGCTACTTTTTCACGAATGTTATCAGCAATAGCGTCCAACTGACGGCTATTCATCGAGCTAGTAATAACAAAGTAGTCTGTCACACTGGTCAAATCTTGTACATCAAGTGCGAGGATATCTTCCGCACGTTTCTCATCAGCCGCTTTCACGACTAGTTCTAGTAATTCTTTTTCGTTCATTTAGTCCTCTTTCAAATAGTGCACATAGGCGTTATAGGTTTCAAGGGTTTGGGGATAGATGGGAAATCCCTGATGAGCTAGATGCTCCACGGTACGAGCTGTTTCGTAGGCCACCGCCTTATTGAGCGATAAACTTGCAATCTCACGCGCCTGTTCCACTCCTGGAAAGGCACGATTGTGCTCGATGTAGTCTGCGACGTAAATGACCTTATCTAAGTCTGTCATCTGACCAGCCCCGACTGTATGGATTTCAATGGCTCGCAGGATTTCTGGATCATGCAAATCCAAGTCCTCCTGAATCTTGTAGATGCCAACCATTCCATGCCAGACATTATTGCCCCAGTTTTTGAGGTCAGGGTCTAATTGGTAACGGTCAATCAAGTCTAGAAATTCCTGATCTGACAGCTTTTTAGCATAATCATGAAGGAGGCCTGCTAGACCAGCTTTCTCAACATCGACTCCAAATCGCTGGGCAAGCTCTATGGCTGCACGCTCTACACCCAAACAATGGGTTAAACGTTTTTCAGGTAGAAGCTCTGCCATTTTTTCCAACAAAGCCTCTCGGGAACAGTTGATATAGTCTTGGTATGCCATCAGTAAAGCCCCTCCTTCTCGATGTAGTCTAGCACTGGCTGAGGTAGGAGAAAGTTAGGCTTCCAACCTTGGGCAATGAAGTCACGCACCATGCTGGAGGAGATGTCCATGAGAGGCACATCCACCCAGATAACAGGATAGGAAGTCCCTGCCTTGTAGCGTGGTCGCTGAACCCCTACAAACTGAACCATTTCGACCAGCTCATCAATTCGATACCACTTAGGCAGATAGTCCACCATATCAGCCCCGATAATGAAGTAATAATCAGTGTCAGGATGTTGCTCGGTCAAAATCTTCATGGTGTCGTAGGTGTAGGAAATGCCCTTGCGCTCTAACTCAATGGTTTCAATGGCCAAACCTTCAATCCCCTCAATCGCCAACTCAAGCATCTTGAGCCGATGGTGCTCGGGGATAGTTTCCTTTTTATCTACATGAGGTGGTTGGTATTCGGGCATGAGCAAGACTTGATCCAGTCCCAACTGCTGCCGTACTTGGTCAGCAACGATTAGATGGGCATTGTGAACGGGATTAAAATTCCCTCCTAGAATCCCGACTTGTTTGCGTTTTTTCTCCTTGATTTCTGGCTCCAACTCTACCTTGGTAAAGGGAGTCAATAATTCAATTGCCATAGGCTCGTCTTCCTTTAATTCTCTGTAAAAACAGTTGTTTGGAGTAGGTTTTAGATTTCTTTGACTTTTTTAGAAATCTTGCGATTTTCTTTCTTGCTGGATTGTTTATACAAAATCAAGATGCGTCCGATTTTTTGGACAGTATCCACTCCGATTTCTTCTTCCAAAATTTCAGCTACTTCGTGGATGTTCTCATCTGTGTTTTGTAAGAGAGTAACCTTAATCAATTCACGCGCGTCAAGAGCTTGACGGACGCTGGTTTTGATTTGGTCGTTGAGACCATTTTTCCCGATTTGGATGATGGGTTTGAGGGTGTGTGCCTGGC
Source organism: Streptococcus mitis (assembly GCF_003942795.1). GTDB lineage: Bacteria > Bacillota > Bacilli > Lactobacillales > Streptococcaceae > Streptococcus > Streptococcus mitis_BJ. The sequence continues at coordinate 90,076 of NZ_RJNY01000002.1, read as the reverse complement.
TGTTGAGGAAGGCACGTTGTTTCGATGTTAATGACATAATTTTCTTTAAAAGAGTTTCTTTTTATACTTTTCTGAAGTGATGACGGACGTCAGCAAAGTCCTTCGGACTTTCATGACTAAAATTTGAGCCTAAGGTCTCAAATTTTCCGCAGTTGGTACAATCACTTGTACCAACTAACACCACGGCGAAAAGTATTCTCTATGGGCTCGCAATGCTCGCCCAAGTCTAGATGACCCTTTCCTTTCTGTGTTTAGATAATGGCTTTTCGTGTGACGACGGCGACGCCTTCTGGTGCCCAGACGGCGACTTTGGCAGTGCCTGTTACGCGGATCCAGCCTAGGCCTGAGATGACTAAGTCAGTCTTGTCCTTGATGGTAAATACATGCTGGACTAGTTTTGGAAAGTCTTCTTTTTCCTTGCTATTTGGTGGTGTGAGAAGGGTTCCGAGGTGCTTGTCGTAGAAAGCACTAGCACCTTCTAGCTTGGTACGGTGGTGTTTGAGTTCATTGTCAAAGAAGGCTGTGAAACCTTGCTTTTCACCTGCAATGAAGTCAAAGCGTCCTAAACCACCTAGAAACAGGGTTTGTTCAGGGTTAAGTTGATAGGTTTTGGGCTTGATTTCCTTTTTAGGGCTGACATACTTGAGGTTTTTGGCCGTCAAGTAGTGGGCCATCTGGTGACGGTGGATAATCCCTGGTGTATCGTAGATATAAGATCCGTCGTCAAGCGGAATCTCAATCTTATCCAAGGTTGTCCCTGGAAAGCGTGAAGTCGTGATGACATTCTGGTTGCCCGTGATTTCTTGGATAATAGCGTTGATAAGGGTTGACTTTCCAACGTTGGTCACGCCAACCACATAGACATCGCGGCCCTTACGGTAGTGTTCAATCTTGTCAATGACTTCCTTGATAGCATGCTTATTCTGTGCTGAAGTCAGGACGACATCCACAGGGCGAAGACCTTCTTCGTGGGCACGTTCCATGAGCCATTGGCTAATCTTGCCCGGTTTAACAGACTTGGGCAGGATATCTTTTTTATTTCCCACCAATAGAACATCATTGCCCGATACAAATCGTGGTAAGCCTGGGATGACAGAGCCATTAAAGTCAAAAATATCTATGACATTGACCACTAAGGCATCACTGTCTCCCACTTCGTGCAAGAGTTTGAGGAAATCATCGTCCGTCAACTGGACATCAGTAATTTCATTGTAATGGCGGAGACGGAAACAGCGTTGGCAATAGACTTCGCCAGTCTCCAAACCTTTTTCAAGTGCCGATTGGGGGGTGAATCCAAGACCAGCCCTGTCTGTCGTCTGAATGGTTGCTCCACAACCAATACATAGAATTTCTTCCATAGTTAAATTCCTTTTTTATATGTAATCGGTCCGTACTTTTCAGTGATTTTTCGCATGACACGGCGCTCGCGAGCTCGGTTAATCTGCGTTTTAATCGAGTCATGTTGGACCAAGGGTTTGACCAAGATTGAGCGAATACCCGCACGATGGGCTGCGCGAATATCCGTCATGAGTTGGTCGCCGACCATGACCACTTCATTTTTCTCGTAGTGAAATTCCTTCATGGCACGGTCAATCCCAAATGTGAAAGGCTTCAAGGCCCAATAAACGTAGTCAATCCCAAATTTCTCAACTGCGCGTTGAACCCGTTTTTTGGTATTATTTGAGACCACGATGATGCGAATGCCCGCGTCACGGAGATCATGTAGCCATTGCTTCATCTCTGGTGTCCCATCAGGGTTGTTCCAAGCAATGAGGGTATTGTCCAAATCGACCAAAACAGCCTTGATTCCCTGCGCCTGCAGGCTTGGGACTGTCAGATCATAGACTGCTTCCACAGCAAAATCTGGCATGTAGTTTTCAATCGCCATTCTGGCTCCTTTTTTTAGTTTCTAGCAATTTTCTTTAAACATTGAGCTAAGACTGCCCATAAAATGAGACTAGCTATCAAAATATAAATCCAAGCATTTGGTTCATCTGTAAACGGTAAGGGAACATTCATTCCGAAAAATCCTGTAATAACCGCAAGGATAGCTAGCAAGACTGAGATAATTGTCAAAGTTGTCAAATTATCATTCAGATTATTATTTAGGATGTTGTTGTAAGAGGCTGAGAGTTGTTGCAAGACTTGAGATATTAAGTCTGTCATCGAAACCAACTGATGGGCTTCAATCATAGCATCGTCAAACTGCTCTCTTTCTACTTCATTAAGATTGCGATAAAGAGCATGCCCTTGAATGTGTTCCAAGAGGAGACGATTTTGTTTAGCAGCAGCTGTCAGGTAAACCATACCAGTTTCCAAGTCAGAGAGGGCGAAAAGATTTTTTTTAGTTGTTTTTTGACGAAGAAGTGCACTGATTTCATCCTTACTTTTATCCATCTCTTCAATAACTGGATAATAAGCATTACTAATAATCTCTAAACTGGCAAAAAGAAATTTGTAGATTGAAATAATTTCATGGTTTTCAAGATAGGTTGCCATACGTTTAATCACATAAGTATTCTTGTGATTGCTAATTGTGATCAGCCGTTGTTTTTCAACGATAAAAGTCATCGGAATCGCTTCATAATATTCTTTGTCTTTTTCTAAGTCAAGAACATTATAAATAAAGGTTACCGTCTCCGTTTCACGGTTATAATCCATATGGGCTCGTTCATTTCTATCCAGAGCATACTCGATGGTTTCCTTGTCCAATCCATAGATGCCAGAAAGATCTTCCATATTTTTAATCTTATCCACATTAAGGTCTATCCAAGTACGATCGTGACCTAATTTTTTCTCTACAAATAGCATACTCTCTCCTTTACCAAACTCCTTCTATTGTACCACAAATCTGCCAAAATAGCAGACCTACTCTGTGCGGGAAAAGTTGCTAACAACAGTGATATTACGATTGGGAACAAAGTGAAGGGCTTGATCGTCACCTCGCAGTTGCGTTGTACGGATTCCTACGCTAACGACCTTCCCAGAGACGGTAATCGGTCCATTTGTGAGGACCACTTCATCACCCACATCAAGCTGGCGTTCAAAAAGGATGAAGAAGCCATTAATGACATCGGATAGAAAGCCTTGCGCCCCCATACCAATGGCTACACCAGCAATCCCTGCCCCAGCAAGGAGGCTGGAAACCGGCAAGCCCAAAATAGACAGGATGCAGTAGATCAAAAAGAAATAAAGAATGTAGTTAAAGACATTCTCCAGCAAACGCGAGATGGTCTTTTGTCTTCCTGCATCTCGATTTGAGAATTTAAGTGAGGGCTTGACAATCTTTCGGACAGTAGCGTGAAGCATCTTTTTAGCTATATAAAATAGCAAAAACAAAATCAAAAGAGAAATCACCTTGGTCAAGAGATTCTCTAAGATGGTTGTTAAATCAAGTTTATCAAAATAGCGTTGAAAAAAATCTTGCATATAAAACTCCTTTTTCCTATTATACCATAAAATCGTCGTTCTCTTTTCTTTCATAATTATTCAATTATTGGCCCTATTTTCAAAATATTACTTGCCTCTATAGCATATTTATACTATAATTATAAACAATACATTTGAAGGAGACTGCTATGAAACGAATCATTAGAGCCTGGACCAAGGCAAGCCTCATCAAACGAATCCTCATTGGAATGATTTTTGGAGCTACATTGGGGATGCTCTTTCCAAACCTGACAGGAATTGGTTTGCTTGGAGACCTCTTTGTAGGCGGATTGAAAGCCATCGCTCCTATTTTGGTTTTTGCCCTTGTTGCCAATGCCCTTTCCCAACACCAAAAGGGGCAAAACACCAATATGAAGACGGTTATTTTCCTATACTTGCTTGGAACCTTTGCTGCTGCGTTGGTAGCCGTTCTAGCTAGTTTCTTACTGCCTGTGCAAATCACCCTGACCAGCGCGAATACAGAAGTTGCTGCTCCTGACGGTATCGGTCAAGTCCTCAGCAACCTCTTGCTCAAACTGGTGGACAATCCTCTAAATGCTATTGTCGAAGCCAACTATATCGGGATTCTCTCTTGGGCAGTCGTCTTTGGTCTGGCTATGAGAGAGGCAAGTAAACACAGTAAAGAATTGCTGAAAACCATGGCGGATGTCACCTCTAAAATCGTGGAATGGATTATCAATCTAGCTCCCTTTGGGATTTTAGGCTTGGTTTTCAAGACCATCTCTGACAAGGGCATTGCCAGTCTGGCTAACTACGGTGTCCTCCTAGGACTCTTGATTGCTACCATAGCTTTTGTTGCTCTCATCATCAACCCGCTCATCGCCTTTCTCTTTATGAGGAAAAATCCCTATCCCCTTGTTTTGAAATGCCTACGTGTCAGTGGTATTACAGCCTTTTTCACCCGTAGCTCTGCCGCCAATATCCCTGTCAATATGAAACTCTGCCAAGACTTGGGACTGAATCCTGACACCTACTCTGTCTCCATCCCGCTTGGTTCGACCATCAATATGGCTGGCGCTGCTGTTACCATAAATGTCCTGACCCTGGCTGCTGTCAATACACTCGGAATCTCGGTAGACTTTGGGACAGCATTTGTGCTCAGTGTCGTGGCTGCCATTTCTGCCTGCGGAGCCTCTGGAATCGCTGGGGGATCCCTTCTCCTCATTCCTGTCGCTTGTAGCCTCTTTGGGATTTCCAACGACTTGGCTATGCAGGTTGTCGGAGTCGGTTTTGTGATTGGGGTCGTTCAAGACTCCTGCGAAACAGCCCTGAACTCTTCAACAGATGTCCTCTTTACAGCGGTTGCCGAGTATGCTACAAACCGAAAAGTTCGTCCCTAGTCTCTGATTCCTAGTTAAACACTTGACTCTATTCGTTTAGGAAATTTTCATGTCTCTCACTCAACGTACGACCAAACTGATCTTAGCGACCTGTCTCGCTTGTTTACTCGCTTATTTTTTAGATTTATCATCAGCAGTTTCAGCTGGAATTATCGCTCTCTTAAGCCTCTCCGACACGCGCAGAAGCACGCTGAAATTAGCACGTAACCGCCTCTTTTCCATGATCCTAGCGCTCGCTATCGGTGTTCTAGCCTTTCAGCTGACGGGCTTTCACATCTGGAGTCTGGGCCTCTATCTGGCTCTCTATGTGCCTCTTGCTTACAAAATGGGCTGGGAAATCGGCATCACCCCTAGCAGTGTCTTGGTCGGTCATCTCTTGGTACAGGAGTCTACTTCTCCAGAGCTCTTGCTTAATGAAGTACTCCTCTTCCTCATCGGAACAAGCTTTGCCCTATTGGTCAACCTTTATATGCCCTCTCGTGAGAAAGCCATCCAAAGCTATCACCTTCAGGTCGAAGAAAAGTTAAAAGACATCCTGCTTCGTTTTAAATACTATCTTTCGAGGGGAGACGGACGCAATCAAGCCCAACTCGTTGACCAATTAGACAAGCTCCTCGATGAAGCTCTCAAACTGGTCTACCTGGATCACTCGGATCACCTCTTTCACCAGACGGACTACCACATCCACTACTTTGAGATGAGGCAGCGACAAAGTCGCATCCTGCGAAATATGGCCCAGCAGATTAATACCTGCCATCTGGCCGCAAGTGAGAGTTTGATCTTGGCCCAGCTCTTTTCTAAAATTGCTGCCCAGCTAAGTCAGACCAATCCTGCTCATGACCTACTTGATGACATCGAACGCTATCTGCAAGTCTTCCGCAATCGGAGTCTCCCTAAAACACGTGAGGAGTTTGAAACCCGTGCTACCCTCCTGCAGCTACTACGCGAAGCCGAAACTTTTATCCAGGTCAAGGTCGATTTTTACCAGAAATATGCAAACTAGAAAAACCTCAGAAGAATTCATGTAACATGATTTCTCTGGGGTTTTAATTTACCTTTGACTTCAATTACCTTTACTATATGAAAAAATCCATGAATCGATAATATTCGTGGATTTTTCCTAGTGAAGCGTTTAGGTAAGCTGCCATAGCAGTTACCGTCAAATGACAGCAACTTTATGTTGCTAGTCATTTGTAACGATTTACATCTTCTCTTCCAACTCTACGTCTGGATACTTGTCCGCAAACCAGCGAAGGGCAAAGTCATTTTCAAAGAGGAAGACTGGTTGGTCGAAACGGTCCTTGGCCAAGATATTGCGGCTTGAGGACATGCGCTCGTCCAAGTCCTCAGGCTTGATCCAACGAACGGTCTTCTTACCCATTGGGCTCATGACCACTTCTGCATTGTACTCGCCTTCCATGCGGTGCTTAAAGACTTCAAACTGGAGTTGTCCGACAGCTCCTAGTATGTACTCACCAGTTTGGTAATTCTTGTAAAGCTGAATGGCTCCTTCTTGCACCAGTTGCTCAATCCCCTTGTGGAAGGATTTTTGTTTCATGACGTTCTTAGCAGAAACTTTCATGAAAATCTCAGGTGTAAAGGTTGGCAGTGGTTCAAATTCAAACTTATTTTTTCCAACGGTCAAGGTATCTCCAACTTGATAGGTACCCGTATCATAAACCCCGATAATATCTCCTGCTACAGCGTTGGTCACATTCTCACGACTTTCCGCCATAAACTGGGTAACATTCGACAGCTTAGCTCCCTTACCAGTACGAGGAAGGTTAACACTCATACCACGCTCAAATTCACCCGAAACGATACGGACAAAGGCGATGCGGTCACGGTGTCGAGGGTCCATGTTGGCTTGGATTTTAAAGACAAATCCTGAGAAATCCTTGTCATAAGGATCCACAATTTCGCCGTCTGTTTTCTTGTGCCCATGTGGCTCTGGAGCAAACTTGAGGAAGGTCTCAAGGAAGGTCTGAACCCCAAAGTTAGTAAGAGCTGAACCAAAGAAGACCGGAGTCAGTTCTCCTGCAAGAATAGCTTCTTCTGAAAATTCATTTCCTGCTTCTTGCAAAAGTTCGATATCGTCCTTAACCTGAGCGTAGAAAGGATTGCTTCCAAAAAGCTTATCCCCATCTTCTAGACTGGCAAAGCGTTCATCCCCTTTATAAAGCTCCAAACGTTGGTTATAGAGGTCATACAATCCTTCAAAAGCTTTCCCCATCCCGATTGGCCAGTTCATTGGATAGCTGGCAATCCCCAATACTTCTTCTAGCTCTTGCAAGAGGTCCAGTGGCTCACGGCCATCACGGTCTAGCTTGTTCATAAAGGTAAAGACTGGAATGCCACGGTGCTTCACAACCTCAAACAATTTCTTGGTTTGGGCCTCGATACCCTTAGCAGAGTCCACGACCATGACCGCAGCATCCACCGCCATCAAGGTCCGATAGGTGTCTTCTGAGAAATCCTCGTGCCCTGGAGTGTCTAGGATGTTCACGCGCTTACCATCATAGTCAAACTGCATAACAGATGACGTGACCGAAATCCCACGTTGTTTCTCGATATCCATCCAGTCAGACTTGGCAAAAGTCCCTGTTTTCTTCCCTTTTACAGTACCAGCCTCACGAATCTCGCCCCCAAAGTAGAGCAACTGCTCAGTAATGGTTGTTTTCCCCGCGTCCGGGTGAGAAATAATGGCAAAGGTACGGCGTTTCTTGATTTCTTCTTGAATAGTCATAAGTTCTCTTTCTTTGATTTTCTATTTTTGGTTGTTTCAGTAGCTAAGAATGATTTTTACATTGGATTTTACTATTCCTTTCAACTCTCCATTATATCGGATTTTGGGGAGTTTTTCAATTGCTCATCCGATGAAAAGGCAAGCTAGAGTATAGATTTCACCTGATTTCTCTTTTTCCACCGTTTCTTGAACAAGATATCAAAGAGAAGCAAAGCTAGAGAAAGAATAACCGACACAAGGAGGTACTTTAGCCATAGAGAAGCATTCGAGATAAATGGTGTATCTCTTAAAAGGCCATAATTTCCACCAGTTACTATATTAACCCCAACTAGAAAGAGATTGAGAACGAAAGTATAGACTACAATCATATATTTCTTTAGTAGGCTCTTGTCATAGTGATTTATCAAGTAAATCAAGGAATTCACTAGAAGGGCATAGTGCCCAATCAAAAATGAAAAACTGGTGATATGGGGAAAATCATAGGGGTCAAAAACGGGGTAAACCAAAGCAAAGACCGCTCCACTTGCTCCTAAGAGGGCAAAATATTGCTTGCTCCGCCATTTATCGGGCAAGAGAACCACCGCAAACATAGCCAAACGGCAATGGTAAAATGGAAGGCTGTTAGAAAATGGAATCCCAAAACCAACATACCAACTATATAGGGCAAGTAACTGGAGAATCTGAATCCCCTTAAACAAGCGGACAAATTTCGGATTTTTGTGATAAGCAAGTGCTCCATAAATACAAAGCACTAAAGTAAGCATCATGATCCCATACCAAAAGAGGGAAATGGGAGGAGGAACCGTTTGAGATCTGGTGATAAATTGATGGAACATATTTCTATCCTAACTCTTATTTTTTCTATTCTCTAGTTTAACCATTATAGCGAATTAAAAGCGATTTTTCAATTTCTATTTCTTTTCAGTTTGGCTCCCTTATTTATAGGAAAATATGGTAAAATAGAACAGACTAAAAATCATCATTTCACGAAAGGATGCAAGATGAAAATTACGCAAGAAGAGGTAACACACGTTGCCGATCTTTCAAAATTAAGATTCTCTGAAGAAGAAACTGCTGCCTTTGCGACAACCTTGTCTAAGATTGTTGACATGGTTGAATTGTTAGGCGAAGTCGACACAACTGGTGTCGCACCTACTACGACCATGGCTGACCGCAAGACCGTACTCCGCCCGGATGTGGCTGAAGAAGGAACAGACCGTGACCGCTTGTTTAAAAACGTACCTGAAAAAGAAAACTACTATATCAAGGTACCAGCTATCCTAGATGATGGAGGAGATGCCTAATGACTTTTAATAACAAAACGATTGAAGACTTGCACAACCTCCTTGTCTCTAAGGAGATTTCAGCAACTGAATTGACCCAAGCCACGCTTGAAGATATCAAGTCTCGCGAGAAAGCTATCAATGCTTTTGTCACTATCGCTGAAGAACAAGCCCTTGCTCAAGCTAAAGCCATTGATGAAGCTGGAATTGACGCGGATAATGTCCTTTCAGGAATTCCACTGGCTGTTAAGGATAATATTTCTACTGACGGCATCCTCACAACTGCTGCCTCAAAAATGCTCTACAACTACGAGCCTATCTTTGATGCGACAGCCATTGCCAATGCAAAATCTAAGGGCATGATTGTGGTCGGAAAAACCAACATGGACGAGTTTGCCATGGGTGGATCAGGTGAAACTTCCCACTATGGTGCCACTAAAAATGCTTGGGACCACAGCAAGGTTCCTGGTGGTTCATCAAGCGGTTCTGCCGCAGCTGTAGCTTCTGGGCAAGTCCGCTTGTCTCTTGGTTCTGATACTGGTGGTTCCATCCGCCAACCTGCCGCCTTCAACGGGATTGTTGGTCTCAAACCAACCTACGGAACGGTTTCTCGTTTCGGTCTCATTGCCTTCGGTAGCTCATTAGACCAGATTGGACCTTTTGCACCAACTGTTAAAGAAAATGCCCTCTTGCTCAATGCGATTGCCAGCGAAGATGCTAAAGACTCTACTTCTGCCCCTGTCCGCATTGCCGACTTTACTTCAAAAATCGGCCAAGACATCAAGGGCATGAAAATTACTTTGCCTAAGGAATACCTTGGTGAAGGGATTGACCCAGAGGTTAAGGAAACAATCTTGAACGCGGCCAAACACTTTGAAAAGCTTGGTGCTATCGTCGAAGAAGTCAGCCTTCCTCACTCAAAATACGGTGTTGCCGTTTACTACATTATCGCTTCATCAGAAGCCTCCTCAAACTTGCAACGTTTTGACGGTATTCGTTACGGCTACCGCGCAGAGGATGCGACTAATCTTGATGAAATCTATGTAAACAGCCGTAGCCAAGGTTTCGGTGAAGAAGTGAAACGCCGTATCATGCTAGGTACTTTCAGCCTTTCATCAGGTTACTATGATGCCTACTACAAGAAAGCTGGTCAGGTCCGTACCCTTATTATTCAAGATTTTGAAAAAGTCTTTGCGGATTATGACTTGATTTTGGGTCCAACTGCTCCAAGCGTTGCCTATGACTTGGATTCCCTCAACCATGACCCAGTTGCCATGTACTTGGCTGACCTCTTGACCATCCCAGTCAACTTAGCTGGTCTTCCAGGAATTTCGATTCCTGCTGGATTTGCTCAAGGTCTACCAGTCGGTCTCCAATTGATCGGTCCTAAATACTCTGAGGAGACCATTTACCAAGCTGCTGCTGCCTTTGAAGCAACAACAGACTACCACAAACAACAACCCGTGATTTTTGGAGGTGATAACTAATGAACTTTGAAACAGTCATTGGACTTGAAGTCCACGTAGAGCTCAACACCAATTCAAAAATCTTCTCACCTACTTCTGCCCACTTTGGAAATGACCAAAATGCCAACACCAACGTGATTGACTGGTCTTTCCCGGGAGTACTTCCGGTTCTCAATAAAGGGGTTGTCGATGCTGGTATCAAGGCTGCTCTTGCCCTCAACATGGACATCCACAAAAAGATGCACTTTGACCGCAAGAACTACTTCTATCCCGACAATCCCAAAGCCTACCAAATTTCTCAGTTTGATGAACCTATCGGCTACAACGGCTGGATTGAAGTGGAGCTAGAAGACGGTACGACCAAGAAAATCGGTATCGAGCGCGCTCACTTGGAAGAAGATGCTGGTAAAAACACCCACGGTACAGATGGCTACTCTTATGTTGACCTCAACCGCCAAGGGGTGCCATTGATTGAGATTGTTTCTGAAGCTGACATGCGCTCGCCAGAAGAAGCCTATGCTTATCTAACTGCCCTCAAGGAAGTCATCCAGTACGCTGGTATTTCTGACGTTAAGATGGAAGAAGGTTCGATGCGTGTGGATGCTAACATCTCCCTTCGCCCTTATGGTCAAGAAAAATTCGGTACCAAGACTGAGTTGAAAAACCTCAACTCCTTCTCAAATGTCCGCAAAGGTCTTGAATACGAAGTCCAACGCCAAGCTGAAATCCTTCGCTCAGGTGGTCAAATTCGCCAAGAAACACGTCGTTACGATGAAGCTAACAAGGCAACCATCCTCATGCGTGTCAAAGAAGGTGCTGCAGACTACCGCTACTTCCCAGAACCAGACCTACCACTCTTTGAAATCTCAGACGAGTGGATTGAGGAAATGCGAACAGAATTGCCAGAGTTTCCAAAAGAACGCCGTGCGCGCTACGTATCTGATCTTGGCTTGTCAGACTACGATGCTAGCCAGTTGACTGCAAACAAAGTCACTTCTAACTTCTTTGAAAAAGCTGTTGCCCTCGGTGGCGATGCCAAACAAGTTTCTAACTGGCTCCAAGGTGAAGTCGCTCAATTCTTGAACGCCGAAGGTAAAACACTGGAACAAATCGAATTGACACCAGAAAACTTGGTAGAAATGATTGCCATCATCGAAGACGGCACGATCTCTTCCAAGATTGCCAAGAAAGTCTTTGTCCACCTGGCTAAAAATGGCGGTGGCGCGCGTGAATACGTGGAAAAAGCAGGCTTGGTGCAAATCTCTGATCCAGATGTCTTGATCCCAATCATCCACCAAGTCTTTGCGGATAACGAAGCTGCCGTTGCCGACTTCAAGTCAGGCAAACGCAACGCAGACAAGGCCTTCACAGGATTCCTTATGAAGGCAACCAAAGGGCAAGCCAATCCACAAGTTGCCCTTAAACTCCTTGCACAGGAATTGGCCAAGTTGAAAGAAAGTGAGTAATTTACTCTTTAAACACTTTTTTATACTTTTAAAACGAGAATGAGACAAGGGGAATGAATGAACAAATTTTTACGATTGCTATTTGTCTTAGTCATCATCGCTATGTTAGGCGCTTCTATACTACAAATTTTCTTTCCATCGTACATGGGAAGCCACTCCGGGTACGGAATATCTGCTGGTTGGCAACGAGAAATTGGAATATGGAATTTAGCTGTATTGATTATTATTCTCGCTGTCAATATTAAATACGATTGGTTCTACCTACGAATCGCACTTCTTGCTCTCATTATTGGCGGAATTGGAATAGGAACAAATCACTTACTCAATTATATGGAGTATCACTCTCCTGTAAATGCTATCGGTGCTTTTGAAAATTACTTGCTAGCAATAGGGTGGATTGTGGGATGGCTCATCGAGCGCCATTCCATAAAGAAGCTAAATGCTAGTAAATAACGCCTAGTATATCTTAGATTATTTTAAAGGTTATTAATAGTTTAATAATCATTCGAATTCAGAATTCTACCTTTTCAATCATATAGTTAAGAGACGCATGAAAAAGTTTTACGCTCTTTTAATGACCTGTTTATTACTTGTTTTTCTATCCGTGCCTCAAATCGTTGATGCGGGTGTCGGACATTCCAGAAGTGGAGGGAGTAGCCGCAGTAGCTCCAGAAGTAGCAGCCGCTCAAGTGGAGGTGGAAGTCGTTCTGGTGGCTCATCCTACCACTACTACCGCTCTGGATATGGATCATCCTCTGACAGTTCTGCTAGCTCTCCCTATCTAGGATTTATGTTCATATTAGTCGGAGGAATCATACTAGTTGTTATCGTCAAATCCTTGCAGAATAAGTCTGGAGATTCGAATTCAACCTACACTAGTAATGATTATCAGACGCTCCATCGTCGAGTTGAACACAACACACTGGCCATTAGTCGTGTGAAATATGGGGATCCAAACTTTGACGCGGAAGCCTTCACATCTTGGGTTAAGGAAGTCTACCTTAAATTGCAGGTTGCCTGGACTGAAAAAAATTGGAACTCTGTCCGCGCTTTGGAAAGTACCAGTCTCTACTCTCAACACAGTACCCAACTTGAGGACCATATTCGAGCTAAAACAACCAATGTTTTAGAGAAAGTTTGTATCGAAAATGTTCGCATCAAGGAGTTCATTGAAAATCCTGACGGAAACGATACCTTAGTGGTGATTCTATCATCAATTTTACGTGACTATGTCATTGACGATGAGACTCGCCGTGTCCTTGAAGGAGACCCTAAAAAAGATCTCTTCACCGTGTATCAATTGAACTTTATCCGTCAACACGGTAGCCAAACGCAAGTAGTCAATCCAGACGAAGTTGTGAGCGACCACTGTCCAAACTGTGGCGCCCCATTGAAAATCTCTGCAGTTAGCGAGTGCGACTACTGTGGTGCCAATCTCTCTCGCAGTCCAAACCAATGGGTACTGGATACCTATGATGTTGTGGATGAAGACGAGCTTTATAATTAGGAGGAATTATGGGATTTATACGTGCAGCCTTATCAGCAGGCTTAAATAGTTTTAATGATAGTAAATTCAAGGAAGCCATTGTCCTTCCAGATAATGTCTCTGGCGACGCCTTGGCCGTCAAGGGACAATTACTCACTAAAGACCCAGATGGACGTTCTCGTCACAGCAATCAAAATACAGGCCTCTTATCAGATGGCAGTGTGGTTATCGTTCCCCAAGGCTATACCGCTGTTTTGGTAAACAATGGTACCTTCCTTGGTGAAGTCCTCGAAGCTGGTAGCCACGAATGGCAAGCTGGTGATAACGCCTGGCTCCTTGAAAAAGGTGGTTTAAAAGGCACTTGGGAAAACTTTAAAAACCGTTTCTCTTTTGGTGGACAAGTCATCACCCAACAAGAAATTATCTTTATCCGCATGCAACCTATTGCAGGTAATAAGTTCGGCACACAAAATGCGGTCGAATACTTCAGCGAGCGTTACCAACAGCTGCTTAACATCCGTTTCTATGGCTTGTTTGATGTAAAAATAGCAGATCCAGTCCTCTTCTACGTGAGTTCTGTTAGCCGTCAAATTACTGACGGACAGCCATTTACTCTCCAAGATGTAGCTCAAGGAACGCTCCGTCAAAATATCGCACCAAAAATCGCGATTGCCATTGCCAAATACACCAACGAAAACAAGGTTGATATCTATAGCCTCAATGCCAATCAAGACACCTTTAACGAACTCGCTAAACAAGAGGTTAACAAGGTTTGGACAGGTCTCTACGGGATTGAAGCAACTAACATCTTGCTTGAAGACCTCAGCTACGACCAAGAAAGTCTTGATATCGTTCGCAAGCTTGATAGTGAGCTCGTGGCAATGAAGTACAACACGATTGAAATCGAAGAACGCCGTGCTCGAAACGAAGCGCTTATTGCTGCTGCTGCCAACGAAGGAAATGGCAATGGGATGAACATGTTTATGGGCATGAATCTTGGCCAAACTCTAGGTGGTCAACTAAGTCAACAAGTCCAAAATCAAGCACCGGCTCAAAATGCTGGGCAAGCTACTAGCAAGAATTTTTATATCGAAGTCGATGGAAAATACGTCCTCGTCACCAAAGACGAAGATGGCAATATCGTACCAGTCAACTAATTAAGATCCTTTTGACATTTGAGTAATGTTGTCTTTTATGGTACAATAAAGAGTAAATTATTTTATTAAAGAGGTAAAAACATGATTGAAGCAAGTAAATTAAAGGCTGGTATGACCTTTGAAACAGCTGACGGAAAATTGATCCGCGTTTTGGAAGCTAGCCACCACAAACCAGGTAAAGGAAACACAATCATGCGTATGAAATTGCGTGATGTCCGTACTGGTTCTACATTTGACACAAGCTACCGTCCAGAGGAAAAATTTGAACAAGCCATCATCGAGACTGTCCCAGCTCAATACTTGTACAAAATGGATGACACAGCCTACTTCATGAATACAGAAACTTACGACCAATACGAAATCCCTGTAGTCAACGTTGAAAACGAGTTGCTTTACATCCTTGAAAACTCAGAAGTGAAGATCCAATTCTACGGAACTGAAGTGATTGGTGTTACCGTTCCTACTACTGTCGAATTGACAGTTGCAGAAACTCAACCATCTATCAAAGGTGCTACTGTTACAGGTTCTGGTAAACCAGCAACGATGGAAACTGGACTTGTCGTAAACGTTCCAGACTTCATCGAAGCAGGACAAAAACTCGTTATCAACACTGCAGAAGGAACTTACGTTTCTCGTGCCTAATCTCTAGAAAGAGGTCATTCTATGGGAATTGAAGAACAACTTGGCGAAATCGTTATCGCCCCACGTGTACTTGAAAAAATCATTGCTATTGCTACTGCAAAAGTAGAGGGTGTTCACTCTTTTTCAAACAAATCAGTATCTGACACCCTTTCAAAACTTTCTCTCGGCCGTGGTGTTTATCTAAAAAACGTGGACGAAGAACTCACAGCAGATATCTATCTCTACCTTGAGTACGGAGTAAAAGTTCCTAAGGTAGCTGTTGCTATCCAGAAAGCTGTTAAAGATGCCGTTCGTAATATGGCTGATGTAGAACTCGCTGCTATCAATATTCACGTTGCAGGTATCGTTCCAGATAAAACACCAAAACCAGAATTGAAAGATCTATTTGACGAGGACTTCCTCAATGACTAGTCCACTATTAGAATCTAGACGCCAACTCCGTAAATGCGCTTTTCAAGCTCTCATGAGCCTTGAATTCGGTACGGATGTCGAAACTGCTTGTCGTTTCGCCTATACTCATGATCGTGAAGATACGGATGTGCAACTTCCAGCCTTTTTGACAGAGCTAGTTTCTGGTGTTCAGGCTAAAAAGGAAGAACTGGACAAGCAAATCACACAGCATTTAAAAGCAGGTTGGACCATCGAGCGTTTAACACTCGTGGAGAGAAACCTCCTTCGCTTGGGAGTCTTTGAAATCACTTCATTCGACACCCCACAGTTGGTTGCTGTTAATGAAGCTATCGAGCTTGCAAAGGACTTCTCAGATCAAAAATCTGCCCGTTTTATCAACGGACTGCTCAGCCAGTTTGTAACAGAAGAACAGTAAACAAAAAAAGTGTTTGACAATTATCAAACACTTTTTTCTTTGCCTCCTACTATCTAAAAAAATGATAATAGACATAATTATAAACAAAAATCCAGATGGGTTTTGCATAAATGAGAAAATTGAAAAAACTATGGCACAGGATGGTGATTTTTAGGTTCTTTGTCCAACGGTAGACAAGGGCATAGAAAAGACCGCCTAAACTATAAATAATCAAACTGATAGGATCTCGATGAGTTAGTATCAAATGACTAAGTCCAAAGATAAGAGCAGATAGGATAACATCCAGATAGTACTTGGACTGGGGAAAGAAGGTATTCATAAAGTACCCTCTATGAATCAGTTCCTCTAATATAGGTCCGACGATTACTGTTAAACTAAAACTGAGAACAGTTGATAGAAAAGTTGGTTGCCCATTGGAGTATAGAATCGAAAGAAGGTCTTGAAAGATATACTTGTTATCAATTAGGTGATGAAACTGTAACTGAAAAGCATCCACCAATTGACGATCAAAATAAGTAGCCACTAGACCAACTACAAGGTAAAAGAATCTTGACTTCTTTGAACCCTTTTTTTCAAAAATATAGAGCATCTCTTTCTTTTTTAGCCAGTAGATAAATAATAGCAAAAGAGCTATTACTTCAACTGTTAAAAAGATAGAATAGCCATCTATCCCCCATCCTAAAAAATTAGTTAGATGCATAATCCCTAACTCTGGTAGGTAAATCGATAGAAATACCAGTGATGTATAGACTCCCAAATGCCCTAGTTTTTTCATACTTACCCCTTTAAATTATTAGACTATTAAGGTATAATTCCGTTACCATAACCAGTCATTCTATTACGTATTGTACTCCATTCTGTCGCCAAACTATATGCATATGGCGAAGCCCAATGTCTATCATAAACTAACCAAATCATGCCACCACCTGAAACTTGCTCTAAGTCCTCAGATGAAAGAACTGTAAATGTTTCTGTACCTGTCCTATCAAGTAGCTCCTTAAAATAAATTTTTGTCAGCTTACATCTACAGTATATATCTTTTTTATCTATTTTATAGTCCATCTCCTCAACTGTCAATTTTTCATCCTAAATGGTAGCTCTACTCATTGAGAAATAAGAAATTGATAAAAGAGATTTCTCCATCTTCCCATTAAATTAGAAAAAGTGTTTGACAATTATCAAACACTTTTTTCTTTACTTCCTACTATCTAAAAATCAAATAATAGATATAAAATAAGAGCGACGGAGCATAAGGAATCGCATTATAGAAACTATGACAAACAATGGTAAATCGAAGACTACCCGTAACTCGATAAGCAACTGCAAATAGAAGACCAAGAATACTATAAATGATGAGACTGATGGGGTCACGATGAGATAGAACCAAGTGACTGAGCCCAAAGATGAAAGAAGACAAGATCACATCCAAATAAAACTCCGACTTCGGAAAGAAGGTATTCATAAAATAACCTCTATAGATTGTCTCCTCAACAACAGGTACAATCGAAATGTTAAAGATTAAAAATATAAGACTTGATAGAGTCGTTTCTCGTCCGTTTAAGTAAAGTTCCGAAAGAAGGTCTTGGAAAATAAAACTATGGTCAATCAATCGAATATTCTGCATTCTAAATCCATTTAAAAAAGAATAGATAAGAAAGCAAGCCACTAAGAAAGCAAGATAAGACCAGCGCCAACCCTTTTTGTCGAAGATAAAGAGCATCTTCTTCTTTTTCAACCACAAAACGAATAAAAAGAAAATAAGCAACACTTCTCCAACTAGGAAGATTATATAGCTGTCCATTCCTAAACCGAAGGTCCTAGCTAGAGTTATAGCTCCTAATGGCGTTAAATAAATGTACAGGAACATTAAAACTATACAGATTCCTAAATGTATTGTCTTTTTCATTCTTTCTCTCCTAAAGGTAAACTCTCTATTAGGGCAATATAGAGGATAGACCATTGATTGTTTTTCTTATTTATCCATGCGCTAGTATCAAAATAGCTAGAACACATAGTTCTAGCTTTTAAATTTTCTTAGTATTTTCTAAAGCGTTGGTAACGTTCTTCAATAAGTTGGTCGAGCGGTAGTTCTTGCAACCTATCTAGTTCTGCACGCAATCCATTTTTAACGCATCCTAGTAGTTCTTTACTTGACAGCCCTGCTTCTGAGATTACTTTATCTACGATTCCCATTTCTAGAAGTTCATGTGAAGTGATTTTCATCAACTCCGCCGCTTCCATAGCACGACTTCCATCCTTCCAAAGGATAGAGGCAAAGCCTTCAGGGCTAAGTACTGCGTAGATTGAGTTTTCTAACATCCAGACACGGTTAGCTACGGCTAGAGCTAGGGCCCCACCAGACCCACCTTCACCGATAATAATCGCGATGATTGGAACCTTAAGGTCACTCATTTCCATCAGGTTTCGGGCAATTGCTTCACCTTGTCCACGTTCCTCGGCTCCAACACCTGGGTAAGCACCCGCCGTATTGATAAAGGTCACAACTGGACGACCAAACTTTTCTGCCTGTTTCATCAGGCGCAAGGCCTTACGATATCCTTCTGGATGTGGTTGCCCGAAATTCCGTTTGAGGTTATCATGAAGACTTTTTCCCTTTTGGATACCAACGACAGTTACTACTTGGTCACCTAACCAACCAATTCCACCGATGACCGCACCATCATCACGAAAAGAGCGGTCTCCATGCAATTCGATAAACTCATCAAAGATTCCATTGGCAAAATCAAGTGCGGTCAAACGACTCTGCTCGCGTGCCTCTCTGACTATTTTTGCAATATTCATCCGCGACTTCCTCCATGCAATCTCACTAATTTAGCAATTGTTTCAGGCAATTCTCTCCGTTTGACAATTGCATCCACAAATCCATGTTCAAGCAAAAATTCTGCCTTTTGGAAATCATCCGGTAAGGTCTCTCGAACTGTATTTTCAATAACACGGCGCCCAGCAAAACCAACCAAACTCTGTGGCTCCGCTAGGATAATATCACCTTCCATAGCAAAAGAAGCGGTCACCCCACCTGTTGTCGGATCAGTTAAAATGGTTAGGTAAAAAAGTCCTGCCTTGGAATGACGTTGAACTGCTGCAGAAATTTTAGCCATCTGCATCAAGCTCATGATTCCTTCTTGCATACGGGCTCCACCAGAAGCTGTAAAGAGAACGACTGGCAAGTTTTCTACCGTTGCATACTCAAACAAGCGCGTGATTTTTTCACCCACAACGGTTCCCATAGAAGCCATGATAAAGTTAGAATCCATGATCCCAAGGGCAACTTTTTGCCCCTTAATGCTAGCTGTACCAGTCAGGACAGCTTCATCCAGTCCTGTTTTTTCACGCATGCTAGCCAGTTTTTTCTGGTAACCAGGAAAGTTCAAGGGATCTTGAGTTTCAATTCCTGTAAACATCTCCACAAAGCTATCAGAATCAACTGTTAGAGCCAAGCGCTCTTGGGCTGAAATACGGAAAGTATAGCTACAATGGGGACAAATGCGCTCACTCCCAAGGTCCTTTTGATAAATAGTGTGTTTACATCCAGGACACTTGGAGAAGAGTTCATCCGGAACCTCAGGCTTGGCTTGTGGTGCCTGCCTTACGGAACGGTTAGGATTGATCCGAATATACTTATCCTTTTTACTAAATAGAGCCATAACTCCCCCTTTTAGTTCTCATACTGTTTGAAAGTCTATTCTTTTTCTTGGTATTTTGGCAAGAAAGTTTCCATCAAGAAGGAAGTATCGTAGTCACCAGCGATAACTCGGCGGTCTGAAATCAGATCCAACTGGAAGTCTGCATTGGTTTGCACCCCTTCAATGTCAAGTTCATAAAGTGCCCGTTGCATCTTCATAAGAGCATCAAAACGATTCTCCCCATGAACAATGATTTTGGCAATCATACTATCATAGTAAGGAGGGATGGTATAACCTGGATAAACTGCTGAGTCCACGCGCAAGCCAACTCCACCACTTGGTAGATAGAGATTGGTAATTTTCCCTGGGCTTGGAGCAAAGTTAAATGCTGGATTTTCTGCATTGATCCGGCACTCGATAGCATGACCTCGTAGGACGATATCTTCTTGTTTGAAAGGTAAAGGTTGACCGGCAGCAATGCGAATCTGTTCCTTCACGATATCAACACCTGAAACAAACTCTGTGACTGGGTGTTCCACTTGCACACGAGTATTCATTTCCATAAAGTAGAAATTACCACTCGCTTCATCGAGAAGAAATTCAATCGTCCCTGCATTTTCATAGCCAACAGACTCTGCTGCACGAACGGCTGCAGCACCAATTTCATGACGAAGGGTTTTGCCAATTGCAATGGATGGGCTTTCTTCTAAGACCTTTTGGTTATTCCGTTGGAGTGAACAGTCCCGTTCACCAAGATGGACGACATGACCCTCTTGGTCCGCAAGGATCTGAACTTCGATATGGCGAGCTGGATAAATCACACGCTCAAGATACATTGCGCCATTTCCAAAGTTGGCCTTGGCTTCACTGGATGCTGTCTCAAAGGCTGCGACCAAGTCTTCTGCCTTTTCAACCTTACGAATCCCTTTTCCACCACCACCTGCCGATGCCTTAAGCATGACTGGATAGCCAATTTTTTCTGCAACTGCAAGTGCCTCTTCAGCTGTGTGAACTTCACCATCAGACCCTGGGATAACTGGAACCCCAGCCTTGATCATTTGCTCACGTGCATTGATCTTATCTCCCATGGTATCCATTACAGCCCCAGAAGGACCGATAAACTTAATCCCCACTTCATCACACATCGTTGCAAACTTGGAGTTTTCGCTAAGAAAACCAAAACCTGGGTGGATGGCTTCTGCTTCTGTCAAGACTGCAGCAGATAAAATCGCATTGATATTGAGATAAGACTCTGTCGCCTTACCAGGTCCGATACAGATAGCTTCATCCGCTAGAAGTGTGTGAAGAGCTTCCTTATCAGCAGTTGAATAGACTGCCACGGTTGCAATGCCCAATTCACGCGCAGCTCGAATAATGCGAACCGCAATCTCACCACGGTTGGCAATCAAAATTTTACGAAACATGGAGAACCTCCTTAGTTTCCAATTGCAAAGGTAAGAGTACCACTCGCTGCAAGCTTACCATCTACTTCAGCCTTTGCTTCAACCACAGCAATCGTACCACGACGTTTGACAAAAGTAGCCGTCATGACTAATTGGTCACCTGGTGCAACTTGCTTCTTGAACTTAACCTTGTCCATGCCAGCATAGAAGACCAGTTTCCCTTTATTTTCAGGTTTGGACAATTCCAAGACACCAGCAGTCTGAGCCAAGGCTTCCATGATAAGAACACCTGGCATGACTGGGTATTGAGGAAAATGACCATTGAAGAAAGGTTCGTTGATGGTCACATTTTTAATGGCAACAATGGTATCCTCGCTCACTTCCAAGACACGGTCCACTAGGAGCATGGGGTAGCGATGGGGTAGAGCTTCTTTGATTCCTTGAATATCGATCATTTGATACGTACCAATCCTTTACCGAACTCAACCATTTCTTCATTTGAAACGAGAATTTCTGTCACCACACCATCTTTAGGTGCAGGGATTTCATTCATGACTTTCATGGCTTCAATGATCACCAAAGTCTGACCTTTTTTAACACTGTCTCCAACTGTGACAAAGGCAGGTTTATCTGGTCCAGCGGCCAAGTAAGCCACCCCTACAAGTGGGCTCTCAACAACATCACCCTCCGGAGCAACCGTCGTTTCAGCTGGTGCTGGAGCTTCTTCCACAGAACTCTCTACTGGAGTTGAAGGGGCAGAAACTACTGGACTTGCAGCTACTGCAGTTGGCACTGGAGCAACTTGAGCTGGTGCTTCAGAAGTCATTCTTGCTTCATTCTTACTGAACTGCAATTCGTCCGCTCCATTTTTATAAGAAAATTCACGCAGGCTTGATTGGTCAAACTGAGCCATCAAGTCTTTAATTTCATTGATATTCATCTAGCCCTCCCAACGTTTGAAAGCAAGAACCGCATTGTGTCCACCAAAACCAAAGGTATTTGAAATAGCATAAGGGATTTCTTGCTCCAAGCCTTGTCCATAAACGACATTCGCTTCGATATAATCTGACAACTCACTTGTCCCAGCTGTCATTGGTACAAAGTTATGACGCATGGCTTCAATTGTAGCGATGGCTTCTACTGCCCCTGCAGCACCAAGCAAGTGTCCTGTAAAGGACTTGGTTGAAGATACAGGTACTTCTTTACCAAGGACAGCTACGATCGCACCACTTTCTCCTTTTTCATTTGCAGGAGTTGAAGTTCCGTGGGCATTGACGTAAGCCACTTGCTCTGGAGAAATTTCTGCTTCTTCCAAAGCCAGTTTAATCGCCTTAATCGCACCTTGACCTTCTGGATGAGGTGAAGTCATATGGTAAGCATCACAGGTATTACCATAACCAACTACCTCAGCCAAGATAGTTGCACCACGTTTTTCAGCATGTTCAAGGCTTTCAAGAACCAACATTCCTGAACCTTCTCCCATCACAAAACCATTACGGTCTTTGTCAAATGGGATAGAAGCACGAGTTGGATCCTCTGTAGTTGATAGGGCAGTCAATGCTTGGAAACCAGCGATGGCAAAAGGAGTGATAGATGATTCTGATCCACCTACTAACATGACATCTTGGAAACTAAACTTGATGGAACGGAAGGCATCGCCAATAGCATCATTTGATGAGGCACAGGCTGTATTGATTGATTTACAGACACCGTTTGCTCCAAAGCGCATGGCAACATTTCCTGAAGCCATATTTGGCAAGGCTTTTGGAAGTGTCAATGGCTTAACACGTTTTGGGCCTTTTTCATGAAGACGGATAACTTGGTCTTCGATTTCTTTAATTCCCCCAATACCTGAGGCAACGATGACACCAAAACGATCTTTATCAATTGCTTCTACATCAAGATTAGCATTTGTCACCGCTTCTTGAGCTGCGTACAAAGCATACAAAGAATAGTTATCAAAACGGTTGGTATCTTTTTTGACAAAGTATTTATCAAATGGGAAATCTTGAACTTCTGCCGCATTGTGCACAGCAAATTCGCTGTGATCAAACTTAGTGATTTCTCCGATCCCGATTTTCCCAGTTTGCAAACTGTTCCAAAATTCTTCTGGAGTATTTCCGATAGGAGAGGTCAATCCATAACCTGTTACTACAACTCGATTTAGTTTCATCTGTCTTACCTATATCTTTCCTTATTTTTTACATGCTAAGTCCGCCATCAACAGCGAGAACTTGTCCTGTCAAATAATCCTGTCCAGCCAGGAACACTGTAGCATCTGCGATATGTTCTGCTTGTCCAAAACGCTTCATTGGGATTTGGACCAATGTCGCTTCCTTGACCTTATCAGACAAAACAGCAGTCATATCTGACTCGATCATCCCTGGTGCAAGAGCATTTACGCGCACATTCCGATTGGCAACTTCACGTGCTACTGACTTGGTAAACCCAATCAAACCTGCTTTAGAAGCTGCATAGTTGGCTTGCCCGATGTTTCCCATCAGACCAACCACACTAGACATGTTGATAATCGCACCTTCACGCGCCTTGATCATCTGTTTCAAGACTGCTTGCGTCATGTTGAAGGCACCTGTCAAGTTGATCTTAATCACTTTTTCAAAGTCTTCTTCGGTCATCTTGAGCATGAGCGTATCTTGAGTGATCCCAGCATTGTTGACCAAGACATCGACAGAACCGAGTTCTGCAATCGCTTGATCTACCATACGCTTGGCATCTGCAAAGTCTGAAACATCACCTGAGATCGGTACTACTTTGACACCGTAGTTTGAAAACTCAGCCAGCAATTCTTCTGAGATTGCTCCCCGACTATTCAAAACTACATTCGCACCTAGTTTGGCAAATTTGTGAGCAATGGCAAGTCCGATACCACGACTTGAACCTGTAACAAAGATATTTTTATTTTTTAGTTGCATTCTATTCTCCTGTTTCCTGTTGTATTTTCTGGGAGAAGGGGTCACTAGTTTCCTAGCAAAGCATCCAAGCTTGTTTGATCTTCAATATTAGCTAGCTGAGCAGTTTTATCGATTTTTTTGACAAATCCTGATAGGACTTTTCCAGGGCCGATTTCAATAAAGTTGGTCATCCCAGCATCCTGCATCACAGCAATACTTTCATAAAAACGAACAGGTTCTTTGACCTGACGCGTCAAAAGCTCTTGGATTCGATCTTTTTCCATAACAGCAGCTTCCGTATTGCCGACTAGTGGGCAAGTAAAGTCAGAGAAACTCACTCCCTCAAGAGCTCCAGCTAGTTGCTGACTGGCTGGCTCTAAAAGTGCTGTATGGAAAGGACCCGATACATTTAAAGGAATCAATCGTTTTGCTCCTGCTTCCTGCAAGAGTTGGACTGCGCGGTCAACCGCAGCCACCTCACCACCGATAACGACTTGGCTTGGAGTGTTGTAGTTGGCTGGAGTCACTACTCCAACTTTAGAGGCTGTTTCACAAGCTTCCTCAATCACTTCAACTGGAGTATTAAGAACGGCAACCATCTTTCCAGAGCCTGCTGGTGCAGCCTCTTCCATATAAGCACCACGCTTAGCAACCAAGGCAACTGCATCCTCAAAGTCCAAGGCACCACTTGCTACAAGAGCCGAATATTCTCCGAGGGACAGTCCTGCAACCATGTCTGGCTGATAGCCTTTTTCTTTCAATAATCGGTAAATAGCAACGGATGTAGCTAGAATAGCTGGTTGCGTGTAACGAGTCTGATTTAACTTTGCTTCATCATTGTCAATCAGGTCACGAAGGTCATAACCCAAAACCTGGCTAGCTTGGTCAATTGTTTCCTTGACGATAGGGTAGCGATCATAGAGATCACGTCCCATTCCTAAATACTGAGCACCTTGGCCCGCAAATAGAAAGGCTGTTTTAGTCATTTCTTGTAACTCCTGCCCAACGAGCAGCTTCTTCTTGAATTTTTTCAGCTGCACCGTAGTAGATATCTTCTAAGATTTCTTCAACAGTTTCTTCTTTAGAAATCAAACCTGCAATCTGGCCGGCCATCACTGAACCGCCATCCACATCACCATGGACAACAGCTTTAGCTAAAGCTCCTGCACCCATTTGCTCAAAGATTTCTAAATCTGGATTTTCTTGTTTAAAGGCATCCTTTTCAGCCTGCTCAAAATCACGAGTCAACTGGTTTTTAATGGCACGAACTGCATGTCCAAAATGTTGTGCTGAAATCGTTGTATCAATATCACGAGCTTTTAAAATTTTAGCTTTATAATTTGGATGAGCATTAGACTCTTTGGCGACTACAAAACGAGTTCCTACTTGAACGGCTTCTGCGCCAAGCATAAACCCAGCTGCTGCCCCTTCACCATCTGCAATACCACCAGCAGCAATAACTGGAATTGAAACAGCTGCAGCAACTTGGCGAACCAAGGTCATCGTTGTTAATTTACCAATGTGTCCACCAGCTTCCATACCTTCTGCAATGACGGCATCTGCACCAATTTTTTCCATGCGTTTTGCCAAAGCAACACTAGGAACAACAGGAATCACTGTAATTCCTGCATCATGGAAACGGTTCATGTATTTACTTGGATTTCCAGCACCAGTTGTAACCACCTTAACCCCTTCTTCAATCACGAGATCAACGATGTCTTCTACAAAAGGTGACAAGAGCATGATGTTGACACCAAAAGGTTTATCCGTAAGTGATTTGATTTTATCGATATTAGCCTTTACGACCTCTTTAGGTGCATTTCCACCACCGATGATCCCCAAACCACCAGCTTTTGATACCGAACCAGCCAAGTCACCATCAGCAACCCAGGCCATTCCTCCTTGAAAAATAGGATAATCAATGTTCAATAATTCTGTAATACGTGTTTTCATAGTGCCTCCATCATTCCTTGCTTACGTAATAGTTCGATAAGTTTATCATTTGAATTTCAAACTATTACCTAAACAAGAGGGAGTGGGTCTCCCCTACTCCTTCTAGTAATATGCTAATTATTTTGTTTGCTCTTCAACGTAGGCAACCAAGTCACCAACTGTTTTCAAGTTATCTTCTGCTTCGATTTGGATATCAAAAGCATCTTCAATTTCAGAGATTACTTGGAACAAGTCCAATGAATCTGCATCCAAATCATCAAAAGTAGATTCAAGTGTTACTTCTGATGCGTCTTTCCCAAGTTCTTCAACGATAATTTCTTGTACTTTTTCAAATACTGCCATGATAGGACTCCTTTAAAATATAAAATTTTATAACTATGTGTTTACCACATGATTACCTAGATTGTAAGAATGAGTGTGCCCCATGTCAAACCTCCACCGAAGCCTGATAGGAGAATCGTCTGGCTACCATCTAAACGAATCATGCCATTCTCCACACACTCTGAGAGCAAAATCGGGATACTTGCTGCACTGGTATTTCCATACTCCATCATATTGGCAGGAAGCTTATCTCGGTCTACACCGATCTTCTTAGCCATCTTATCCAAAATGCGGATATTTGCCTGATGAAGCAAGAGATAATCCAAGTCCGATGCTGCGATTGGACCATTTTCGATGGTCTCTTTGATCGATCTAGCAACATCACGATTTGCAAAATCAAAAACTGCTCGTCCATCCATCTTCAGAAAAGCAGGAACTGCTTCTTGATCTGAGAAGGGCGAAGCCAAAGCCGTTTGACCATAGGTCAAACACTCGCTCCGAGAGCCATCCGTATAGAGACTTTCCACAAGGAAGTGACGTGTTTCGCTCACTTCCAAGAGAACCCCACCAGCACCATCCCCAAAGAGAACAGCTGTCGAACGATCTGACCAATCAACTGCCTTGGATAAGGTTTCAGCCCCGATAACAATTCCTTTCTTGAACTGTCCAGAACTTAAAAACTTTTCTGCAGTTGAGAGAGCAAATACAAAGCCACTGCAAGCTGCTGTCAGATCAAAGGCGAAAGCTCTATGCGCTCCGATATTCGCCTGAACTCGAGCTGCCGTAGAAGGCATCATCGAATCTGGCGTAATTGTCGCTACAATGATAAAATCAATCTGATCCGCTGTTAAGCTCCCTTTAGCCAACAAGCTCTTAGCTACTTCTGTCGCCAAATCACTTGTAGACTCTGTTTTTGAAATATGTCTCTGTTTAATTCCTGTCCGACTTGAAATCCACTCATCGCTTGTATCCATGATTTGAGCCAAGTCATGATTAGTGACCACTTGCTCTGGAACATAATGAGCAACTTGGCTTATTTTAGCAAAGGCCATTATTTCAAATCCTCCAAAAATTGATAAAGGTTCGTCAAGCCTCTGCCCATGACTTCTTTTTCCTCAGGGCTCATGCCATCGATGATTTTTTCGACCATAGCCTTGTGGAATCGTTTATGAAGACGGTGAACCAAACGACCTTGCTTTGTCAAATGCAGATAGACCACTCGACGGTCTTGGTCAGAACGAATACGCTCAATATAACCTTTTCTCTCCAGGTTATTCAAACTCGTCGTCACTGTCCCAAGAGTTACCATCAGTTCTTTTGAAACCTTACTTGGCGTTGCCTCCGGGAACTTCCCAATCACATCAATCGTGTGCATTTCTTTGATGGAGATGTCTTTGAATCGACTACCTCGTAAGCTAACCTCCTCAATCACAAGGACGTTATTAAAAATAGATGTTAGATAATCATTTACTTGTTGGTAGTCCAAATCGTTTCCCTCCCCCTCAAAAAGCTTTTACAATCAAAACATTTGATAAAAGAAGTATAACAAACTTCAAAAAATTGTGCAAGTATTTTTTTACATTCCTGTAAATTTCGGTCTTCTTCTTTCAGAATGTGCTCGGACCCCTTCTTTAAAATCTTCAGTTAAAGATAAAGATTTTTGCAGTTTCAATTCCAATTCGGCATAATCTTGCCAATCTTTAAATTGACTTTCCCAAACCAATTTTTTAATCGCTGCGTATGAGTTTGCTGAACCTCTTCTTAATTTTTTCAGAACTTGTTCTCTTGTTTTTTCTAATTTGTCAACTTCACAAACACGGTATACCACGCCCCATTCCAGTGCTTTTTCTGCGGTCAAGGCTTCCCCTGTCATGGCAAGTTGTGCAGCTCGTGTTACCCCGATGCTACGACTCAAAAGATGAATCCCACCAGCGTCTGGCGCCAAGCCAACTCCGACAAAGGCTTGAATGAATTTTGCCTTGTCAGTCGCCAAACAAAAATCAACTGCTACTGCCATATTTGCTGCGGCACCAGCAACCGCTCCATCTACCTCCATCAAAACAGGTTTTGGAATTTGCTTGATTTTAAAAGAAATTGTATTGACTAATTCTGCAATCTTATTCAAAGAAGGGATATCATCTTCGTCTACTGCTCGTTTCATCTCAACCAAGTCTCCCCCAACTGAAAAGACCTTCCCATTAGCATTAATCAAGATGAACTGCACAGCTTGATCCTGCTCTGCTAGGGTCAAAGCTTCTAAAATCTCCTCACACATTGGGATATGAAAACCATTTGCCACTTCGGGACGATTCAAAGTAATGATAGCCAGATCATCTACGATCTGATATAAGATATGATTCATAGCTTCTCCTTTTCTTTTATAAGGCAATGAAATTGTTTTATCATCAAAGTATACCTTTTTTTGGATAAAGAGGCAAGGAAAAACTAAAGAAAAGTGTCTCAGCTGATTATTTACCCATCATTTATGAGTGTGAGTAAAATTTGACTCTCTTACTTTTAAACTGTTATCGCTTTTCAGAATAAGTTAGTGTTTTCTTCTATTATAATAGGAAGTTATTTTCTTCATTGAAAAATGCCCCTCTTTCTGCTATAATCGTATAAAATACTTACTTGAGGAGTCCTTATGAAGGTTGTAAAATTTGGTGGAAGCTCGCTTGCCTCTGCTGGTCAGTTAGAAAAAGTTTTAAATATCGTTAAAAGTGATAAAGAACGCCGTTTTGTAGTTGTTTCTGCACCCGGAAAACGCAATGCTGAAGATACCAAGGTAACTGATGCCTTGATCAAATACTATCGTGACTATGTGGCTGGAAATGACATCAGTGCTAGTCAAAGCTGGATCATTGACCGTTATGCCGCTATGGTTAGTGAACTAGGGTTAAAACCTGCTGTTTTAGAAAAAATCTCTAAAAGTATTCGGGCCTTGGCAACTCTTCCTATAGAGGACAATGAATTTCTATATGATACCTTCCTAGCTGCTGGAGAGAATAACAATGCTAAATTGATTGCAGCCTACTTTAACCAAAACGGCATCGATGCACGCTATGTTCACCCAAGAGAAGCTGGGATTGTTGTCACAAGTGAACCAGGAAACGCACGCATCATTCCATCTAGTTATGACAAGATTGAAGGCTTGGCTGATAGCAACGAAGTCCTTGTCATCCCTGGTTTCTTTGGTGTGACTAAGGAAAATCAAATCTGTACTTTTTCACGTGGAGGTTCAGATATTACAGGTTCTATCATTGCAGCAGGTGTTAAGGCTGATCTCTATGAGAACTTTACAGACGTAGATGGTATCTTTGCTGCCCATCCTGGTATTATCCACCAACCACACTCCATTCCTGAATTAACCTACCGTGAAATGCGTGAGTTGGCTTACGCTGGATTCTCAGTCCTTCATGACGAAGCCCTTCTACCCGCTTATCGCGGAAAAATTCCTCTTGTTATCAAGAATACCAACAACCCTGACCACCCAGGAACACGCATTGTTTTAGAACACAGTAGTGATAAATTCCCAGTAGTAGGGATTGCAGGTGACTCAGGATTCGTCAGCATCAACATGTCTAAATACCTCATGAACCGTGAAGTCGGGTTTGGTCGCAAGGTTCTTCAAATCCTTGAGGACCTCAATATCGGTTGGGAACACATGCCTACAGGTATCGACGATCTTTCAATCATCCTCCGTTCCCGTGAATTGACTCCTATCAAGGAGGAAGAAATTCTGCGTCAGTTAGTTCAAAAAGCCGAAGTGGATCATGCTGAAATCGAACATGACCTTTCCATCATTATGATTGTCGGAGAAAAGATGAAGAGTCATATCGGGGTAACTGCTACTGCAACACGTGCTTTATCTGAGAATAAAATCAACATCCAGATGATGTCCCAAGGTTCAAGTGAAGTTTCCATCATGTTTGTTGTCAATAAATACCAAGAAAAGGCAGCTATCAAGGCTCTCTATCATGCCTTTTTCGATGAAAGTAAGGAAGACTAATCATGGCCCAATCACTCAATCAAGTCATTGACCTGCAAACCACTGGAACATCTTACCTCTCTATCTCTGGAAAGGTTGGAAAATTTCTAGTTGGGGATCAAGCCTTGGAGTTTTATCCTGATGTCAATGTCGAACAATATATCCAAATTCCCTGGTCCAGCATTCAGCAAATAGGAGCTAACGTAAGTGGTCGCAAGATCAGCCGCCACTTTGAAGTCTTTACCGATCAAGGTAAATTCCTCTTTGCTTCCAAAGACTCTGGAGCTATTCTCAAAATCGCTCGGGAAAAACTTGGCAATGACAAGGTTGTGAAACTTCCTACTTTACTCCAGACCATTGGTCAAAAATTCAAAAATCTATTTGCAAAAAAGTAGAAACTTTAGTATAATCATAGCGACGGATAAGTAGGTTATCCTCTTCTTCCAGAAAGTCTGCGGGTGCTGCGAGCAGATAGGAGGGGTAAGTGAAATTCTACCGTTAGTAACAATTACATACACAATCAAGTGCACACCTGTGAAGTTGGATGGAACCGTGGCCCTGCCACTCCAACGCTTTGTCAGGTGTGTTTTTTTCATAAAGGAGTTCTTATGTTAGATATTAAACGTATTCGTACAGACTTTGATGCTGTCGCTGAAAAATTAGCTACACGTGGTGTAGATGCTGCTATCTTAAATGAGATGAAAGAAATCGATGCTAAACGTCGTGACATCTTGGTCAAGGTTGAAACTCTAAAAGCAGAACGTAACACAGTTTCTGCTGAAATTGCTCAAGCTAAGCGCAACAAGGAAAATGCAGACGACAAAATTGCTGCGATGCAAACCCTATCTGCTGAGGTCAAAGCGCTAGATGCTGAATTGGCGGACATCGATGCTAAATTAACAGAATTCACCACTACTCTTCCAAACATCCCTGCTGACAGTGTTCCTGTTGGGGCTGATGAAGATGACAATGTGGAAGTTCGCCGTTGGGGTACTCCGCGCGAGTTTGACTTCGAGCCAAAAGCTCACTGGGATCTTGGTGAAGATTTGGGTATCCTTGACTGGGAACGTGGTGGAAAAGTAACGGGCGCTCGTTTTCTCTTCTATAAAGGCCTCGGGGCTCGTTTAGAACGTGCTATCTACAACTTCATGTTGGATGAGCATGGTAAAGAGGGCTATACGGAAGTTATCACACCATACATTGTTAACCATGACTCAATGTTTGGTACTGGTCAATATCCAAAATTCAAGGAAGATACTTTTGAATTGAAAGACACTAATTATGTCCTCATTCCTACAGCTGAAGTGCCTTTGACAAACTACTACCGTGATGAAATCCTTGACGGTAAAGACCTACCAATCTACTTTACCGCTATGAGCCCATCTTTCCGTTCTGAGGCTGGTTCAGCTGGTCGTGATACACGTGGCTTGATTCGTCTACACCAATTCCACAAGGTTGAAATGGTCAAATTTGCCAAACCAGAAGAATCATACGAAGAATTGGAAAAAATGACAGCCAACGCTGAAAATATTCTTCAAAAACTCAACCTTCCATACCGTGTCGTTGCCCTCTCTACTGGGGATATGGGCTTCTCAGCCGCCAAAACTTACGACTTGGAAGTTTGGATTCCAGCCCAAAATACCTATCGTGAAATCTCAAGTTGTTCAAATACAGAAGATTTCCAAGCCCGTCGTGCCCAAATCCGTTACCGTGATGAAGCCGATGGCAAGGTGAAACTCCTTCACACTTTGAACGGTTCTGGACTTGCGGTTGGACGTACAGTGGCTGCCATTCTTGAAAACTATCAAAATGAAGATGGTTCTGTAACTATTCCAGAAGCACTTCGTCCATATATGGGTGGAGCTGAAGTTATCAAGCCATAAAAATAAGGCCTAGCTATTTCTAGCTAGACCTTTTTTCGTAACCAAATCAGATAACCAACCAAGACAAAGAATAAAATACTTAAGCAAAGGAGGATTTCCGCAAACACCAGATAATCCAGAAATGGAAGTTTCAAGATCCCCTGAGCCATCTTGAGCGAAGTAACTGTGATAATGGTTGGGAAGGTGAGGGCTGAGAAGGCTGGTTGAAAGCCTCGCTTTAAAATATTGGGCAGGCGAGTCAAAACAAAGAAAAAGAAGGACTGAGATGCCAAAATCATGACGATCAAGAGCCAAGTCGGTAGGCCTGCTCCTCCAACTCGAACTAGGGAAGCCAAGAGTAGAGAAAAGGGAGCACAGTAGATTCCTTCCTGTCCAAGCAAGGCCATTGGGAGTGGATCTTTCTTTAAATCGCTATAAATAAGCGGATAGAGATAGAAGGTCAAGACAAAACCAAAACTCAAGGTCGCATAGGCAATCTCAATAATGCCTACCAGAGGATAGGTCAAGGCTGCTACTGCTATCCCTACATAGAGTACCGTCCAGCTAGGAGTCGCATTGACCCTCCGACCCGGACAGGCAAATTTGATGGTAAAAGTAGCAATCAACGCCAAATCCAAGAGAAATGAAAACCACCAGATCCCTTGTGCTACTATAGGAGGAGCAGGGAATACGCGAAAGACATAGGTCGACAAAATCATCCCAGCCATGGGAAAGGTAGCCATCCCAGATAAAAGAGGGGGCTTGGTCAATTCTTGCTTGGTTTCTCCCCAATTAAAAAGATGAAGAATCAGAAAGAAAAGCCACAAAACTAATCCAGTCAGACTCAATAAATGCGACAGAACAGGCAAAGTATCTGCAATCAGATTTCCTGCACCTGCTAAACCTAATAAACAGCCAGAGAATACTAAGGGGAGCTTTTTCATCCGAGCCTCCAATAATCATGTTATTATTAGTATAGCATAAAAGCGCTTAAAATAGCATAGAAAAATGAAGACTGGATTGCTCAGTCTTCATTTTTTCTTTCTGATTCGAACTAGGCATACGGTTGCAATTCTGGATTAATAGGCGTATTGGCTAGGTTGTTGGCATAGTTGCAAAGGCTGGCTAGGCTGACACCAAGAACTACATCCAAGGCATTTTGTTGGGTGTAGCCAGCTTCTAGAAACTCAGTCAAGGCTTCATCTCCTACACGTCCCTTGGTATTGATAACCGCCAAGGTAAACTTAGCGAGGGTGTCCAATTTAGGATCTGTTTCAATTGGAGTACGATTGCGAAGAGCTTGCAAAAGGTCATCATTCATTTGGATTTGTTTGATCGAAAAAGCTGTGTGACCTGCGACGCAGAAGGCACAACCATTGGTCACGGCTGCCGTGATTTGCACCACTTCCCTCTCAACAGGTGTCAAGCTGTTGCGACGATTGATGGCTCCGACAGTTCTGTAGGCTTCTAAAGCGGTCGGTGCATTGGCCAAGAGACCGATTAGGTTAGGAATATAGCCATTGTTGTCTGTTTTCACTGTTTCAAGGACTTCTTTCACTTCTGCTGGTGCTGATTCGACTGTGTGGATGGTAAATCTTGTCATAAGGAACCTCTTTTCATTTTATTGTCATTTAGTCTATCATAGAATTTCTTTTTTGGATAATATATATTTTCAATTGCCATGATAGAAAATGTTTATGAAATGAAAAGAGGCTGGGACAAAAAGATTTTGATTTTAGGAATTCTTTATTATAAACTTTTAAAATCGATAGATTAGACAAAAAAGTGAACAATACAGACTTCTGAGTGTCAGATAACTCCGTTTTGTTCGCTTTTCGCATTTAATTATAGATTTAAAGAGCTTAATAATTAAGATTTTTAAAAATTGAAATATTTTTGTCCCAAACTCTTTTTTGTAGCAAAGAGACTATTGTACCAGACTCTTTTACTCTATTATTTAGACTTACCAAAAGAAAAATTAACTTAACAGGTATTCTACTGCAACTTTTAATACATTCATTAACTACATTAGAAATAAGAGAAAGGCAATTCGAAACAGAGACAGGGCGAGCAAATGAAGGGGGTAAAACCAGTAAAATACTTTTCCAATATTGGCCCCTTTTTGACCGTTGTAGAAAGAGGTCACGAGGAGAAACAGAAGACAGGTGGCAGCCAGATCAGCCAGACCATCATAGGAGAAATTGAAGGCCAAAATTAGGATTTGCACACTGTTCAGTACCAAGACACCGCCAATTTTTCGGAAGATTGGGTCTTTAATCTTTGCAAAGGCATAGATACCAAAAACTCCTCCCGTCAGTCCGCCGTCAGCGATAATGGACAGAGTAAAACAGAGTAGAATAATTAGAACTTTTCTCCAGGTTGCTGTTTGCTGATCACTGTAATAAAGAGCACAGAGCCCCAAAAAGAGAGTAACAACCGTATTTTGCATGATAAAGCCAAGACCAGTAACCCAGCCCATCAGAGAGAAAGGGATGATACTGATAAGAGCCAGCAGCCCCAATCGTCTCATATACTTGCGCACATCATGACTGTGCCGATATCCTTCCGCGATACAAAAGGCAAAGACTGGAAAAGCCAGACGGCCTATTATGTGCATACTATTGGCCAGCCAGTTAGGAGAGAGAATATTCATATTGGTAGCCAGTGGAAAAGATACCCAGGCGATATGGTCAATCAGCATGGCAAGCATAGCAAGCAGTTTCAAACTGCTATTGTCAATTATTTTTTTCATAGGATCCTCCTTTTTCCTTTCCTATTATACAAGAAAGAGGTTCTTTTTTTCATTTCTTTAGCTTACATTTCTCTCATTTTTCTTACAATTTTGTAAGATTGAAATATTTTTGTCCCGAACTCGGATTAGTTCTTAAAATACTTTTTAGTCTCAGCAATAACGACTGGAGATAAAACTAAGAGGGCAATCAAGTTTGGCAGAGCCATCAAGGCATTGACGATATCTGCAATAATCCAGACCATGTCCAACTCGATAAATCCTCCCAACAAGACCATGACTACAAAGACTACACGATAGAGCCAGATAAAGCGGACACCGAAGAGAAACTCAAAACAGCGCTCTCCGTAATAGTTCCATCCGAGAATCGTCGTAAAGGCAAAGAGTACAAGGAAAATAGTCAAAAGAGCAGGGCCAAAATGTGAAAAAACTGTTGAAAAGGCTGACTGGGTAAGCGCTACTCCATTTAAATCACCGCTCCAAACCCCAGTTACCAAGATGGTTAAACCAGTCAATGTACATATAATGAGGGTATCAATAAAGGTTCCTGTCATGGAAATCAAGCCTTGCTCTACTGGTTCATTAGTCTTAGCCGCAGCCGCTGCAATGGGAGCAGAACCAAGACCAGATTCGTTAGAAAAGACTCCTCGCGCCACACCATTCTGGATAGCCATCCGAATGCTGGCACCTGCAAAACCGCCTACCGCAGCAGCTGGACTAAAGGCTGAAGTAAAAATCAGAGCAAGTGTGGCTGGGATTTTCTCGATATTAAAGAGAATAACTGTAAGAGTCCCTAAAATATAGACAATAGCCATAAAAGGAACCACTGCTGTCGAAACTTTTGATATGGATTTGAGGCCACCAAAGACGGCAATCCCTACAAAAATGGATAAAATCAGAGCTGTGATAGCTGGATTAACTTGGGCTGTATTTTGAATGGATTCTGTAATCGAATTGACTTGTGTAAAGGTACCAATCCCCAGAAGGGCTACCAATACACCCGCTAGGGCAAAGAAGATAGCAAGTGGACGCCACTTTTCTCCCATTCTCAAAAGAATGTAGTGCATGGGTCCTCCAGCTACAGCCCCATTTGCATCCTTGCTACGGTATTTGATGGCCAGCAAGCCTTCGGCATATTTGGTCGCCATCCCAAAGAAGGCCGCCATCCACATCCAAAAGAGGGCACCTGGTCCCCCAACCTTAATGGCTGTCGCAACTCCGATGATATTTCCCGTACCAACGGTGGCAGCTAGAGCTGTACAAAGAGCTGCAAAGCTCGACACATCGCCATGTCCCTTGTCCTTGGTAAAAATCAACTGAAAGGCCTTAGGGAGACGAGCCACCTGCAAAAGCCCTAGTCGGATGGTCAGATAAATTCCCGTTCCGACCAATAAGATTAAGAGGGGAGGTCCCCAAACGAAAGCATCAAGCGCTTTTAGCAATTCTAACATGTCCTACTCCTATCTTTCAACCCCAAAAGAAAGAGCACATGCAAGATACATGTACTCTGGAATGCTTAGATAAATGCCAAAAAGCGGTCTATCCTAGCTCTGTCCTTTTACCTGAGAGTTTGAGCAGTTATCTGCCTTGCCCCTTCGGTGCCTTTACGGTCTCTCCAGAGTTCCGTCCATTTACAGTCATGGAAAACAAACCTTTCTCCACTTCTATTAAACTTCATTCGGTGTTGGTATTTTATTTTTTATTATTCTACAAGAAAAGTTAGCCCTTGTCAATATATTCTATGAAATTTTTTGACTTTTCACTTCTTTTTTCAGAAAGAGTGAATCCTTCTTCTCTCTATCCTTTAAAGGTTACAATGGTGGCGCCACTGCCTCCAGCATTTTGTGGAGCATAGCCGAAACTCTTGACATGCTTGTTTCTTTGCAGGTATTTGGTGACGCCCTCACGGATGACTCCCGTACCGATACCGTGGATGATGTCGACTTGCGCCATGTTATTGAGCAGGGCTTGGTCGATAAAGGCGTCCAGCTCATTCATGGCCTCTTCGTACCGTTTGCCACGAAGATCCAGTCTGGCTTGTGGGCCACGACCAGATGCACGTTTCACGACATTGACTTGTTTTTTCTTGACTGGGGCTTCTTGCTGGGCCTGAACAAGGTCAAATTCTTTCTCTTCCAAGGTCATCTTGATCAAACCAACTTGGGCTTCCCAACGGCCGTCCTTAAGTTGATTGGTCAAGGTTCCACGTTGTCCATAACTGAGGACCACAATATCATCCCCCACCTTCGGAGCTCGTTTTTTCTTGGCCTTTTGAAGGACCTTGTTTTTAGACAAGTCGACTTTTTCAGGAGCCAGTTTTTTCAGCTCAGCCTTGGCTTCAATGATTTCGTGGGGTTTGAGTTGAGACTTACTGTGAAGATTCTTGAGAATCTGGTCACTCTCATTTAGAGCGAGTTCCACAATTTCAGCAGCTTGTTCACGCGCCTTGTTGAGCTCAGTTTCCTTCTCGCGATTGAGTTCGTTGTAAAGTTTTTTGAGTGCTCGGTTCATCTTGAGGTTTTCTTGCTCCACCTCACGGATATTGTCCAAGCGTTTGCGACTTTCAAGCGTTTGCTCTTCTAATTGCTCAATGATACGGTTGACATCATTATCTTGATTGACCTGCTGGCTGGCATCTCCTACGATGACATCTGACAAGCCCAGACGTTTTGCAATTTCAAAGGCATTGCTTCGACCAGGAACTCCCTGCATAAAGCGATAGGTCGGACGCAGGCTGGCTGTATCAAACTCCATACTGGCATTTTGCACAAAGGCTGTTTCGATACCGTAGGCCTTGAGCTCTGGATAGTGGGTCGTCGCCATAGTCTTGACCTGACGCAGACGAAGATACTCCAGAATAGCCATAGCAAGGGCTGCTCCTTCCTGCGGATCGGTACCTGCCCCAAGCTCATCTAGTAACAAGAGCGAGTGCTGATTGACCTTGCCAAGAATATCTACGATATTGGTCATGTGGCTGGAGAAGGTAGACAAGCTTTGTTCGATAGACTGCTCATCGCCAATATCCGCGAAGATTTCCTCGAAAATACCGACACGGCTCCCCTTGTCAGCTAGAATGGGCAATCCAGATTGGGCCATGAGTTGAGTCAAGCCCAGAGTTTTGAGCATGATGGTCTTCCCACCAGTATTGGGACCTGTAATGACAATGGCTGTTAATTCCTTACCAAAGTGTACATCGTTTGCAACAGCATTTTTGACCAAAGGATGGCGAACATGAAGGAGTTGAATCTCTTGATTCTCTGAAAGTTGAGGAACGACTGCTTGTCTTTCTTGGATGAAACGTACCTTGGCACGAATCAGATCCAGATGGCCGATGATCCAAGCGTCATTAGCAACCTCAGCAGCATGAGGACGAACCCGTTCCGATAGTTCCTGCAGGATGCGAATCATCTCATAGCGTTCGTCAGCTCGCAGACTAGCGATTTCTTCGCTCAGTTTCACGACCTCACGTGGCTCGATGTAGACCGTGTTTCCACTGGCAGAGATGTCATGGACAACACCTGCAATCTTATTGCGATAGGTGTTCTTTACTGGTAAAACTTGACGGCCATTTCTGCTAGCGATAATACCTTCCGTCAACATCTGAGATTTTTGTTTAAGTAAGTCTTGCAAGACATCTCGAACTTGACTCTCGCTATCATGGATTTTCCGACGGATGCGTGCTAGCTCTTCACTGGCGAAATTTTCGATAAATCCTGCATCATTTAGAGCTTGGAGACTTCCTTGCAAGTGTGGAAACTCATGCAGTTTTTCAAACCATCTCGCCAACTGCTCCAAGCGTACGTTTTCGAGATTGGTATAAAAGCCTTGCAACTCTCTGCTAGCCAGCAAGACCCGTTTGAGGAGCAGGAACTCCCCGATATTGAGGTCTGCTCCCATCTCCAGACGCTTACAAACCGCTGATATCTCACGCGTCGCTAGGATGGTAAAGTGAGGTTGCTCCACAAATAGAGCTTGCATTTCCTCCATCTCTGTAAAGGCTTGTTTGATCTTATCCACCTTAGCAGTTGGAGCCAAGCCTTTTAGCTCCTCTAATCCTTGTTCTGTCAAGAGATGCGGTTCAAACAAGGCTTTGATTTTATTAAATTCTAAGGTTTCTAGTATTTTTGTATTCATATTTTTTCCTTGTATACTGGTTTACAAGATTATAGCAACTAGAGGTTTTGACCTAGTCGTCCAATCTGTAAACAAAGGGCTAGGAAAAATCCCGCCCTTTTTATCCGATTAAATTTGTCACCCAGAGTTGTTTGATAAGGTTTGTCGTAAAAGGGACACTTTGGATGATGTGTTTGGCTACTATACTTTTTTCGAGTGAATTTTGAATGACTGCCAGAGGCACTGTTGCAAGGATGGTCAGAGCCATTTGCAAGACAAATAAGGTTACCAATAGAGACAAAAGGCCTGATCCGATACGCAACCATTTGACATCAAGCTTTTTAGTTGGAATCAAGTGCAGGAATAAACCGATAAAACGTCCGATAGTGTAGCAAATCCCAAAAACTAGAAGATAGGCTAGACCTGCATAAAAGACCTTGTCTAGATGAAACAGCTGGTCTGAAGGGAAGAAAAAGGTGCCCTGTCCTTCCTGAGGATTGGCATAAGGGACAAGTAAGTGGAAGTGATCTCCCAATGATTTATAAAACTGTCCCGCAACAAAGGCTGAAATCACTGCCACGAGGAAATAATAAACTTGCAGGACCAAACCTCTACGGTAGCCGATGTAAAAGCCCCAAGCCAGAACCAATAAGAGTAGGATTGAAATCATAGGGAGTCCTCAATCTTGCTCTGTTCTTGTTTAACAGCAATCAACTTGTGACGGAGTTCTAACAACTCTTGCTCCTTGTCATCAAATTCAATTTCACGATTGAGCTGTGTAGACAGACAGTTGACCGCCAAAAGAAGCGCAATGGTCTCATCATCCGCCCCAGGCATTTGTTCTTTAATTGCTTGGTATTTTTCAGTCGCAACCTTGGCAATTTCCTCCATAAAGAGGTTGTCATGCTCGGTTGTCAAGGTTAATGTCTTTTTCCCGAATGTAAACTTATATCGATTTAGATTTGCCATAAAATTCACCTCACGATATTATACCAAATTTCGCTAACTTTGTCAGTTTTTACCAATTCTCCTGCTTTTGTGGTACAATAGAGACTATGGCAAGTATCACACTCACACCAAGTGAACAGGAAATTCAGAGCTTTTTAAGTCAGTATCAGAAGGCTCTCAGTCCTAGTAAAAATCCTTATATTCGCTATTTTTTGCGCTTCCCTCAGGCAACGGTTTCCATCTATACTTCTGGAAAAGTTCTCCTCCAGGGCGAAATGGCTGAGCAATACACTAGTTTCTTTGGCTATCAAGTTGTAGAGGAAACCAGGGGACAAGATTTTCCTATGATTGGGACTGATGAGGTGGGAAATGGTTCCTACTTTGGCGGGTTGGCTGTCGTGGCTTCCTTCGTGACACCTGACCAGCACGACTTCTTGCGAAAACTCGGCGTGGGGGATTCCAAGACTCTGACCGACCAAAAGATTCGTCAGCTTGCCCCTATCCTCAAGGAGAAAATCCAGCATCAAGCTCTCCTACTTTCACCGAGCAAGTACAACGAAGTTATCGGAGAGCGTTACAATGCTGTTTCTGTAAAGGTTGCCCTTCACAATCAGGCTATCTTTCTCCTGCTTCAAAAAGGAGTCCAGCCAGAAAAAATCGTGATTGATGCTTTTACAAGCGCTAAAAACTATGACAAGTACTTGGCGCAGGAAGCCAACCGTTTTCCAAACAAGATCACTTTGGAAGAAAAAGCCGAGGGCAAATACCTGGCTGTTGCGGTTAGCTCCATCATCGCGCGGGATCTCTTCCTCGAAAACTTGGAAAATCTAGGACGAGAACTGGGCTATCAACTTCCAAGTGGCGCTGGAACTGCATCTGATAAGGTTGCTAGCAAAATCCTTCAAGCCTATGGTATGAAGGGACTTCATTTCTGCGCCAAATTGCATTTTAAAAACACTGAAAAAGCCAAAGCACTTCTAGAAAGGTAAATTATGAATTCGTTTAAAACATTTCTAAAAGAATGGGGAGTTTTCTTCCTGATTATCGCACTGGTCGGTCTTAGCCGTATCTTTCTTTGGAGCAATGTCCGTGTGGAAGGACACTCTATGGACCCTACCCTAGCCGACGGAGAAGTTCTCTTCGTTGTTAAACACCTCCCAATTGACCGCTTCGATATCGTGGTTGCGCACGAGGAAGACGGAAATAAAGACATAGTCAAAAGGGTTATCGGTATGCCTGGAGATACCATCCGCTACGAAAATGACAAACTCTTTATCAACGATAAAGAAACGGATGAACCCTACCTAGCTGAATACCTCAACTTGTTCAAAACAGAAAAGTTGCAAAATACCTATACTGGCAAAGGATTTGAAGGCAATAAGGGAGTTTACTTTAGAGAACTTGCTCAAAAAGCACAAGCCTTTACGGTCGATGTCAATTCCAACACCAGCTTCAGCTTTACTGTCCCTCAAGGCGAGTATCTTCTCCTTGGTGACGATCGTCTAGTCTCTAGCGACAGCCGCCATGTCGGCACCTTCAAGGCCAGCGATATCAAGGGCGAAGCAAAATTCCGTTTCTGGCCACTTAACCGTATCGGAACTTTTTAAGATAAGGAAGAGGCCGAGAACGCTAAGTCTCAGTCTCTTTTTCTATTGCGAGAAAAACCTTTTCGTCATCTAGCTTTTCAAAGTGGCCAAGAGACCAATTCTCACAAACTCATGTAAAGGAAACCTATGGAAGTTTATTTTTCAGGCACCATTGAACGGATTATTTTTGAAAATCCCAGTAATTTTTATCGCATCCTCCTCCTAGATATCGAGGATACCAATGCAGAGGACTTTGACGATTTTGAAATCATCGTTACAGGAACCATGGCGGACGTGATTGAAGGGGAAGACTACACTTTTTGGGGGCAAATCGTTCAGCACTCCAAGTATGGGGAACAGCTTCAGATCAGCCGTTATGAGCGGGCAAAACCAACTAAAAATGGGCTAGTCAAGTACTTTTCTAGTAGCCATTTCAAAGGAATTGGACTCAAAACAGCTCAGAAAATCGTGGATACGTATGGCGAAAATACCATTGACGAAATTCTGGAACATCCTGAAAAGCTGGAAAGCATTGCAGGACTCTCTGCCAAAAACCGTGAGGCTTTTGTTTCCACCCTTCGTCTTAACTACGGAACCGAGATGGTCTTGGCAAAACTGGCCAACTACGGCATTCCCAATAAACTAGCCTTTCAGATTCAAGACTTTTACAAGGAAGAAACTCTTGATGTAGTTGAAAATTATCCCTACCAGCTGGTCGAGGATATCAAAGGCTTGGGTTTTACCATCGCCGACCAATTAGCTGCCGAACTAGGCATCGAAAGTCAAGCTCCTGAACGCTTCCGTGCTGGCCTTGTCCACAGTCTTTTTCAGGGATGTATGGATACAGGCGATACCTATATGGAAGCCCGAGATTTGCTGGAACAGACACTTACTCTCCTCGAGTCTTCCCGTCCCGTGGAACTCGATCCCAGCCAAGTAGCTCATGAATTATCTCATCTGATTGAAGAAGATAAGGTTCAGCAGATTGATACTAAAATCTTTGATAACAGCCTCTTTTTCGCCGAAGAAGGCATCCGCAGTCACTTGGTTCGTATCCTTGAAAAAGGAAAACAAAAGAGTCATGATTTGGAAACCATTCAAAAGCATATCGCTAGTGTTGAGGAAGAACTGGGTATTCAATACGATAGCATCCAAAAACAGGCTATCTGTGACGCTATCCAGAACAAGGTCTTTATCCTATCAGGTGGGCCTGGTACAGGTAAGACGACTGTTATCAATGGGATTATCGCTGTCTATGCCCTCTTAGAAGGACTTGACCTCAGGAAAAAAAGCAACCTACCTATTCTTCTAGCAGCTCCAACTGGCCGAGCAGCCCGCCGTATGAACGAATTAACAGGTTTGCCTAGCGCTACTATACACCGCCACTTGGGAATGACAGGCGACGATGATACCAGCCATCTGGAAGATTATCTGGATGCCGACTTTATCATTGTAGATGAGTTTTCCATGGTGGATACTTGGCTAGCCAACCAACTCTTCTCCAACATTTCTTCTAACAGTAAAATTCTCATCGTGGGCGATAGCGACCAGTTGCCTTCTGTTAGTCCCGGACAAGTCCTGGCTGACCTGCTCCAGATCCCCCTGATTTCGCAGACTCGTTTAGAAAAAATTTATCGACAAAGCGAAGAATCAACTATCGTCACCTTGGCTAGTCAGATTCGACAAGGCATCTTGCCAGCAGATTTCACCCAGAAAAAAGCTGATCGCTCCTACTTTGAAATCGCTAGTGGCCATATCCCAGCTACGATTGAGAAAATTCTTGGTGCTGCCCTCAGAAGTGGCATTCCGGCTAGAGATATTCAGGTGCTAGCGCCTATGTATCGAGGGACTGCAGGCATTGATGCTATCAACCAACTCATGCAAGACCTGCTCAATCCTCCTCAAAAAGACCAAGTTAGCTTTGAAGCAACTCAGTTTCACTATCGAACAGGGGACAAGGTGATTCACCTAGTCAACGACGCCGAAGTCAATGTCTTTAATGGAGACCTAGGCTACATCACAGACCTGATTCCTGGAAAATACACCGAGTCCAAACAAGACGAGATTGTCATTGATTTTGATGGCAATGAGGTCATCTACCCACGTAACGAATGGTACAAGATTCGACTAGCCTACGCCATGAGTATCCATAAATCTCAGGGAAGTGAGTTTCCTGTTGTCATCCTGCCCATCACCAGTGCTAGCCGACGTATGCTGGAGCGAAACCTCATCTACACAGCCATTACACGTGCCAAAAGCAAACTCATCTTACTAGGTGAATTACAGGCCTTCGACTATGCAGTCAAACATATTGGAACTGCTCGCAAGACCTATCTGATTGAACGTTTCAGTGATTTAATTGAAACTAA
Source organism: Streptococcus mitis (assembly GCF_003942795.1). Taxonomy (GTDB): domain Bacteria; phylum Bacillota; class Bacilli; order Lactobacillales; family Streptococcaceae; genus Streptococcus; species Streptococcus mitis_BJ. The sequence goes on along the minus strand of NZ_RJNY01000002.1, from coordinate 46,366 downwards.
TATTGAAGAAAGCAAACAAGCCTTCTCTGAAACTGCCACATCAAGTGACTCTGAACAATCCTACATCCTCACCGAAGAAAACTGGTCTAGTATTCCAGCCATGATTGGGATTACAGATACAGATCTCAAAGAGATTTTTGAAAAATAGTGCGGCAGAAAGCCCACCTAGTCAGGTGGGCTTTTTCTCTTTTAAGATTATTTAACTGTTGCAGTGCTTGTGATCAATTCAACTGCTTTTTTGATAGTGATATCGTGTTTCAACATGTCAGCTGAAAGCAAGTTTTGAACTTGTGCAACTTCCATGTTGTAGTCTGCTGCCAATTGCTCAATTTCTTTTTGGATTTCTTCTTCTGAAGCGTCAAATCCTTCAGCTTTGGCAACTGCTTCGATAACAAGGTTAGTCTTCGTACGTGACTCAGCTTCTGCTTCGTATTGTTTGTGAAGGTCTTCTTGAGTAGTTCCAGTGATTTGGAAGTACATGTCAGGGTTGATTCCTTGACGTTGCAAGTTTCCAAGGAATTCATTTACTGAACGGTGAACTTCTTCATGGATCATTTCTTCTGGAAGTTCTACGATTTCAGCGTTTTCTACAGCTTTATCGATTGCTGCACCTTCAACGGCATCTTTGTATGCTTCTTCTTTCGCAGCAATCAATTCTTTGCGGTATTTTTCTTTCAATTCGTCAAGAGTTTCCACTTCTTCGTCGATATCTTTTGCAAGTTCATCATCAAGAGCTGGAACTTCTTTAGCTTTTACTTCGTGGATAGTTGTCACGAATTTAGCTTCTTTACCTGCAAGGTCTTCTGCTTGGTAGTCTTCTGGGAATGTTACGATAACATCAACAGTTTCACCAGCTAAGTGTCCAACCAATTGGTCTTCAAAACCAGGGATAAATTGACCTGATCCAAGTCCAAGTGAGAAGTTTTCACCTTTCCCACCGTCAAATTCAACACCGTCGATAGAACCAACGAAGTCAATCACAACAGTGTCGCCATTTTCAGCAGCGCCTTCTTTGATAACCAATTCAGCCAAGTTGTTGCGTTCGCGTTCGATACGTTCTTCAACGTCAGCGTCAGTTACTTCTTTTTCTACATCAACTGATACTTCAAGGTTTTTGTAGTCACCCAATTTTACTTCAGGTTTTGTCACGACTTCAGCTGTGATAACCCAGTCTTGACCTTTTTCCATTGAAGTCACATCGATTTTTGGTTGCGCAACCACTTCAAGACCAGCTTCTTTTACTGCAGCTTCATAAGCGTTTGGCAAAAGAGCGTTCATTGCATCTTGATAAAGAGCTTCTTCACCAAATTTTTGGTCGAAGATAGGGCGTGGAAGGTGACCTTTACGGAAACCAGGAACGTTAAGAGTTTTCTTTACTGAGTTAAATACACGGTCCAATTCTGGTTTGATTTGGTCTTGAGAGATTGTGAAAGTCAAGACACCACGGTTTGTTTCTTTGTTTTCAAATGATACAGACATTCTGTCATTTCTCCTTAAAATTTTTAATACAGTCCATTATACCATATAATAGCGACTTTTTTCAAGTAATGAATGCGCTTTTCAATAGTGCTAGAGGTACTTGCTCGCTTCCTTGATACTAAGTTCAGACATTCTCTTCTTATTTTTTTCAATAAAACGTGCTACCCATTCGGGATTGGTTTTAGAGTAGTCTCTTAGGGCCCAACCGATGGCTTTGTTGATAAAAAATTCTGTCTGGTCCAGATTGTTGAGCAGGATCTTTTCCATCAGTTGGACATTTGTTTTCTCTTTTCTTAACAACTGGTGGTCAATAGCGACTCGTCTCAGCCAGATATTGTCTGATAGGCTCCATTTTAAAAGCACTTCTTCAAGTTCCGGATGGTTAGCCACCAAACTTCCTACTACTCGATCTAGGATATCTACCGTGTCCCACCAAGACTTGGTCACGACCAGACGCTCAAGCTTAGGCAAATCGTCCTTCTTTAGATAAGACTGCATGGTTTTCAAATAGTTGGCAGCCACATACTGGTATTCTCTAGGTTCCTTTTCCCAGCAGGTGTCTACAAAATCCCAATCAATCATCTTTGTTTTTTTCGCGCTTGGAAAATACTTTTTATAGAGGGCATTTCTTTCAGGACCTGCAATCCCTAGAAAGGGAAATTGATGGCGCATATAGTCTTCCATTGGGCCTGCTTTCTCAGGGTCTTTTCCCGCTTCTAGCTCCACAAGTAAATCTATAAGATTCATCTAAAAATCCTCCTGCCCGACCAAGTGGTGTTGAAAGGCATAGACCACAGCCTGGGTGCGATCGCTGACCTCAAGCTTGGCTAGGATGTTGGACACATGGGTCTTGACCGTCTTTAGGGAGATAAAGAGTTCATCTGCAATGCGCTGATTTTCATAGCCCTTGGCGATGAGTTGAAGCACATCTCGCTCACGCGCAGTCAGATCCTCATGAAGTTCGATATGATTGCGGTGGTATTCGACCTTCTTGCTGACCTCTTGCTCAATAGCCAGCTCCCCAGCAGCCACCTTACGAACGGCATGGAGTAGCTCGTCTGCACTAGAAGTCTTTAGCATATATCCTTTGGCACCAGCATTCAAGACTGGCATGATTTTTTCATTGTCCAAGTAAGATGTGACAATCAATATCTTGGCTTCGGGCCATTCTTTGAGGATGGCCAAGGTAGCATCAATCCCATTCATCTCAGGCATGACGATATCCATGACAATGACATCTGGACGGAGTTCCAAGGCTAACTCAATACTTTGAGACCCATTGGCCGCCTCGCCCACAACTTCTACATCGTCTTGGAGGTCAAAGTAGCTTTTCAAGCCCAATCGGACCATTTCATGGTCATCTACCAGTAAAATTTTCATCTCTACTCCTTTATGATTCCTTGTCTAGCAGGGGAATACGGATATCAACCGCCAGTCCTTGCTTTGGAGCTGTCAAAAGTTGAACCGTTCCTGCCATATCTTCAACCCGCTCCTTGATGTTTCGCAGTCCATAACTCAAGTCGTCTAAGCTCCCTAACTGGAAGCCAATCCCATTGTCCACCACCTTAAGCTGCAATTCAACATCTGTCTGATAGAGATATACATCTAGACAAGAAGCTTGGGCATGGCGAAGGGTATTGCTGATCAACTCCTGTAATATACGGAAGATATGCTCTTCAATCTTCTTGGGCAATTTAGTTACATTTTGCTTGAGACTGACCTTGAGATCACTCTTGTCCTCAAGCTCTTTTAAGAGGATTTGAATCCCCTCAACCAGACTCTTTTCTTCTAACTCAACTGGTCGCAAATGCAAGAGCAAGACCCGTAGATCTTTCTGGGCTGTTTCAAGGATGGCTGCGACACTTTGCAACTGGGTCTGCATCTTTTCTCTATCCAGCTTCAAAGCCTGCTGACTGACACCTGATAAAATCATATGGGCTGCAAACAACTCCTGACTAACTGTATCGTGCAAGTCACGTGCAATCCGCTTCCGTTCTTTCTCAATGATTGTTTCTTCCCTGACCAGACTTTGATTTTCAGCCTTTTGAATAGCTTCTGTCAAGAGGTTGAGCTTGCCAGACAAGGATTGGAAACTGGCTTCCAAGTCTGGATCTGCAAAAGAAACCACCTCTTTTCCTGCTAGCAGTCGCTTGAGATTAACCTGCATTTTTCTGCGAGAGGCTTCTTCTATCACGCGCCAAAAGAGTACAAAAAAGAAGGTCATGGAAAGGCTAAAGACCAAGATCAAGAAGATGAGTTTCTCTGTTTTCTCGATATCCTGTAGCAAATAGGACCAATCAAGATTGAGAATATCAAGCAGACTATTGACCAAAAAGAGGATAAAGAGGAAAGAAGTCAGGCCGATTAACAGATAGGATTGCTTTTTCATCCTCTAACCACCTCCACATCTCCGATCATACTGGTTAGGAAAATTTTGACGCTCTTGTTACTCTTGAGGTAGTCCCTGGTTTCCTGATGATAGTGTTCATTACGAAGGGCTCGCTTGGGTTGATGGAGGAAAGTTAAATCTCCATAGAGGCAGTTGACACTGAGACTGATTTCCACATCTACAGGTACGATAATCCTAGTCGTTCCGACCATTTTTCTAAGGATAATGACATTGTCATGATTGGTTAGGATAACTCTTTCTAGATGAATGGTGTCCTTGCCCATGAGGCGAAAGAGGTTGATATCATCAAATTGGCAGGTCTGGCGACTAGAGAAATGATGGAGATTGCCAAACCAAGGATTGCGTTCATTTTTTACCGTCACGACTTCTTCAAAAACCAGGTCAGTCTCCTCTTTTTCTTGATTCATCATCGGATAGAGAAGAAAGAGACTGTAGATCACCGCTACAAAGATCGCTAGAATCACAAAGGGATTGAGCATGACGATGAAAAAGAAAAGAATAGTCGCTACAAGGAGGAAAACGTTATTTCCCTCTTTACCTGTATAATAGCGCAGCAAGAGAAAAAAGAGGAACAGAATCAGCAGAAAACGCGAAAAATGCTCTGATACCATCAAAATCAGAGCTCCCGTCAACAGACAGGCTTCAATAAATAAAAAGATTTGAAATTTTTTCATAGCTGCATCCTCTCCCTTCTATTTTATCACAATTCAAAAAAGTCACCTCGGTCTGAGGATGGAAAAAGGCGACGGGACAGAAATTGCTCTTAGAAGCTAGGTTTCATCAACTCACCACAGTTGACAGAAGGCTACAAAAAAGGGCGGGATTCTTGTCCCGACCTCTCTACATCTGATCTTTTGCTTCTTTTAGTTTGCCATAAAGAATATAGTCTACGTTTTGCAGATCCGCTATGGTGGCACAGTTAAGGGCACACATGATCAAACGCAGATCTTCTTTCCAGCCTTGGATGATGCTAATCACTTCCTCTACCGAGTAGGTTTCAACCAATTCCAGAACGGTTCGTGACAATCCCACAGCCTTGGCACCAAAGACCAGGCACTTAACCATATCCAGCGGATTTCGAACGCCTCCGCTGACCAAGAGTTGGACCTTGTCTTTCCAGCCTTGGGCATTGAGAAGGGCTTGCATGGTGGATTGTCCCCATTGATTGAGGTAATCACGCTGACCACTGCGACGGTTTTCGATATAGGCAAAGCTGGTGCCACCACGGCCTGACAGGTCAACCGTTCGAACGCCCAGATCATAGGCTCTCTCAATGGTCTTCACATCCATCCCAAACCCCACTTCCTTTAGGACAATAGGAACGGGGATTTGTTTGCTATAATCTGCTAGATGCGATTGCCAGCTTCGAAACTTCCTTTCTCCCTCCGGCATGAGTAATTCCTGCATAACATTAACATGCACCTGGAGGAGAAGTGGATTCATCTCTTGCACAGTCCGAAGTCCTAACTCAACAGTCTTGTCCAAGCCAATATTGGTTCCAAGAAGGAGCTTTGGATGGCTAGATTTGACAGAAAAAGAGTCATCTGTTGGATCTTTGAGGGCTGCGCTATAAGAGCCCGTCACAAACAAAATCCCGCAGGTTTCTGCCACCTGAGCCAGCTTTTGATTGATTTCTCTCCCCTTATCGCTTCCACCCGTCATGGCGTTGATATAAAAAGGAAAGTCCCACTTGCGACCTGCAAATTCTGTCGACAAATCAATCTCATCCAGGTCGTAAAGGGGTAGGGAAGAATGTATCAACTCCACCTCATCAAAGCTATTATAAGAACTTTTTTGCTCAAGGGCATAGCGGATGTGCTCGTCCTTACGATTTGTCGTCATGTCCAATCCTTTCTTGATATAAGAGCTCAATCCCCAGATCGGCCCAGCGATTTTTTAAGGTTTCAGTTGAGTGCTCATCAAAACTCAAGGCAATCCCACAGTCACCACCACCAGCACCACTACTCTTGGCAACAGCCTGCAAATCTTGACTGGCTTCTTTCAACTGTCTCAGTGAAGGCGTGTAAATATCTGGGCTCAAACCTTCTAAAAGTTGACTGGCTGTTTCTACCTGCTTGATGATTTCTTCTGCATTCCCCTGCTCCAAGGCTTCTACCAAAGCAATCACCGTTGCTTTTGAGGAAGTTAAAAAATTCTGGCCTATGTTTTGCTTGATTTGCTGAACCATTTGACTCGATACGGCCACTTCCTTGGTCCATCCCACTAGGAAATCACACTCTAGATCTGGTTTTACTTGTGAGATAGAAAAGCCCCAATCACGCTCCAAAACTGTCGCCAAGCTTTCTTCTTCCAACCACGTAGCTATCTTCTTTCGATCAAAAGACTGGTAGAGAACCAAATCCTCTGCCACAATACAGGCAAGGTCTCCCATAGAACCATTGTCGCCTCGCTTGAGCAAGACCGCGCTAGCCAGCTTGAACAAGAGTTCCGGATCAACCGTAATATCATATAGAGCCAGCAGGGCCTTGATCACCAAGACAACGACGCTACCACTAGAACCCAGACCAAACTTTTTGCCTTCGCGTTCCATTTTGCCAAGGATTTCCAAGGAAAAGGGGCGCAAGGTCTTGCCATGGTAAGTGAGAAAATCTTCCACTAAAGCAATCGTTTCTTGAATCAAGCTGTAGTCAGGATTTGGCGTCAAATCTACTGAGAAATCAAACATATCTGAATAGATACGGTAGCTATCAGAAAAGGCAATCTCCCCTTTCATATAGATAGGTATCGCCTTTATCAAGGCCAACTGCCCTGGCTCTAAAATAGCATACTCACCTGCCCAATAGAGTTTTCCGCAAGTTTTAACAGCAATCACTTGACTCAAATCCTTTGTTTTTGACACAATCAAGCGATAACGTTGCCCGAAGATTTCTGATAAATGCTCAAAGTCTTTCTCCTGACAGAGGACCTTGACATTGGGACCAGCATCCATGGTAAAGTAGCAGGCCTCTCCTTGCTCACGAAGTTGACGGACGAAGTCCATCGCTTCATAAGTCGCATCCGTTAGATAAGAAAAGGCTGGCGATGCTGTTTTGGTCGTAGCGTGCATAGCAAGGGCATTTTTCTCCGTTAATTCCCCAACCTTGGCAAAGTCATTTTCCTTGAGATAAAGCAGCATATCCTGATAGTCCTTCTCAGACTGACGCACCCAGTCATCAAAGGTCGTCGAAGTTTCCACACAAAGTTTCATCCCATCACGGCTAGAGATTGGTTTTTTCTTGTCTTCTAGCACCAACATAATCATAGCTAGTTTCAGGTCTGTATCAACAGAGTAGATTTCCCCACTATCCTTATCCCAAGCACCTAGTGGTCCATAAAAACTCCGAGAAGAAGAGCCTGAGGCAAACTTAGCCTCCTGAGCCAACTGACTCCGATCCAAACCAAGCTGGAAATAGGCATTGCAAGCCTTGACCAAGGCGGACAAACCGCTAGAACTTGAGGACAAACCCGCTGCCGTTGGCATATTGTTTTGGGTATCGATACGGATAAAACCTTCCCCAGCCGGACGGTAACGGTCAATGATTTTGCTCATCTTGGCATGCTCCGCCTCATTTTGGAGCTGACCATTGATATAAAAGGCATCAGCTGTCGCATGGGCTGGTAGAGGCGACAAGGTCGTCTCTGTATACATATTTTCCAAAGTCAGAGAGATACTGCTAGTAGCAGGAACCATCTCTTTTTCTTTTTTCTTTCCCCAGTATTTGATAATGGCAATATTTGCGTAGGAACGTACTGTTACAGGCTTTCGATCCATGTCTGAACAGCTCCTTTCTCTTCTAATCGTTTTGCTAGTTCTTGTGCTTGATCCAGATTGGTTGCCAAGGCAATGATACAACCTCCTAGGCCACCACCACTCATCTTGGCACCCAGAGCACCGTAGCTCAGAGCCGTTTCAACGAGGGAATCTGCCTCAGGGCTACTGACACCAATTTCTTTCAGATGTAAATGCGCCTGACTGAAGATTTGTCCCAGTTTTTTAGCATCTTTTTGTCTAATCGCATCTTCTGCCTGCTGGGTCAATTCTCCCAAGGCATGCAAAAACGGTAGGGCATCCTTCCCCTTGCTTTGAACCACTTGGATGGCTTCACGAGTGTGACCATACACACCTGTATCTGCAATCACCAAATAGGCAGATAGGTTCATCTCAAGTTCTGTAAAACCAACATTCTTGATAAAGCGAATGGGCTGGTCACTGAGGCAAGTCTTGGCATCCAAACCACTCGGATTCATATGGGCAATCATCTCAGCCCGATTAACCAAGATTTCTAGTACATCATGAGGCAGGTCGGCTTGATAGTAGTCAAAAACAGCTCGAATGGCTGCTATGCTGATAGCTGCTGACGAACCCATTCCCCGTTTTTCAGGGATAGCTGAGTCAATCACACAGCGAATGCAGGCCTCTTTAATCTCTAAATATTCTAACGAGGCATACACCGCCATGGACAAGGTATCCTCCTCATAGAGGCGCCAAGGACTCGCTGCAGGGACAACCTTACATGTCACCTCCACCTCTAAAAGAGGTAGGGAAATGGCAGGATAACCGTATACAACAGCGTGCTCCCCTATTAAAATTATCTTACTGTGTGCCTGACCGACACCAACTTTTTTTATCATGTTTTCCTTTAACCAGACGGAAAGACCGTCTTGCTTTTCATACAGTAGTATTTCCTCCTATCTATTTTATTATATTTTCACAAAAAAAGCGATTGTTTCCTTCACAATCGCCCCTTTCATTATTGGACCCATTCGCCATTATAGTTGACCGAATAGCCTTCTACGGTCGTATTCACTGCTAAAGCACCTGAGCTATAGGCATAGTACCAGTTGCCATTGACTTGGAACCAACCTGTCTTCATATCGCCATTACTTGCATTTAGGTAGTACCAAGTCGAACCTTCCTGATACCAACCGGTATCCATGGCTCCTGATGAACGGAGATAGTACCACTTGTTACCGACATAAGCCCAGCCTGTCTTCATATCACCATTTTCAGCATCTAGATAATACCAAGTTGAACCATCTTGATACCAGCCTGTCTCCATAGCTCCTGATGAACGGAGGTAGTACCAGTTATTACCTAAATATTGCCAGCCTGTTCGCATAATGCCAGTTTCTAGGTCTAGGTAATACCATGGAGCAGGTTTGCTTCTATCAATGTCAAGAGTAACATGAAAATCTTGAGTCCAACCCTTAGCAACTTCACCAATTGGTAGTGGATTGTAAGAATCATCGCCAAAATTTCCTAGCTTATTTAAATAATACCAATTGCCGTCTTCATAAATCCAGCCTGTCTTTACAGCATAATTATTATCAAAATAATAAGTTCTCTTTTCAGCAGATAGAGGATATTGTTCACCGTATACTTTTCCTGTATTTTCAGACGTTTTTGCCTCTAGTACTTGTTTATCTATTTGTTCTAGCAAAGCACCATCTTGTCCAAAATAGTACCACTTCTGATCAAGGCCAATTTCGAAGACTGGACGATTATCAAATAAATCATCACGATAACCTGTTCCAGGAATTTCTAAGTATTGCCAACCGACAACCATCTCTCCTTTATCACCAAAATAGTAAGTTTTACCGTCTATTTTATGCCAATAGATTGCTTTATGATCATCTTTTACATAATATTTTCTATTATCCTTATCAACAAATTGGCCACCTGTGGTATCCGCAAATACAGTATTTGTAGCTAGCAAACCAAAGAAAAATGCTGTTAATCCAACTTGCAACATTTTTTTCAAAATTTTCATCTATATACCCTCCGATATTAAATCCACTCACCAGATGAAGCGAAATTATAAACTTTACCATCAATCGTCTGACTACCTGTGACCATAGCACCACTTGAATTGAGATAATACCATTCACCTGATACTTTTATCCATCCGGTTTTCATATCTCCATTAGAAGGATCTAGATAGTACCATGTTGAGCCATCTTTGTACCAACCAGTCTTCATGTCTCCATTGCTCTTATCTAAGTAATACCATTTGCCTCGGAGGTATTTCCACCCCGTTGCCATTTCACCAGAAGATTCAAAATAATACCACTCCCCGGATATTTTTTGCCAATCTGTGAGCATCTTACCAGAAGCATCTAGATAGTACCAAGTATCATTTATCTTTTGCCAACCTGTTTGTTTCGTACTATTCTTATAATAATACCAAGTACCACTAATCAATTTCCAACCATCAATAGAATGCCCTTGAATAACAGAGTAGATGAAAGATAGAGCCTTCTCATTTAACTTAACAGCATAATCATCTGTTCTGCCTCACTCCCATTGGTATGAACTCCGACAACCCTATTATTAGAATCATATACTGCTGAACCGCTTGCACCACGCAAAGTATCTACTTGATAGAATAAAAAATCATTTGTATCTTGAAGTACCGCTTTTGTATCAGTATACATCTGCTTAATTAACTTATTAAAAGAAGGGTATCCTGTAATTGTTACATCTAGATTTTTAGTATTTTCTAAGTTACTTGGAAGTCCTAACGTCCCCAATTGAGCACCAATCGGTTCTTCCAAAATTAAAACTGCTAAGTCATAGGTAGTAAGCTCATCTGGATCAGTATTTCTAAATTCTTTTAAATAACGAACTTCTTTGACTTTTATTTCACCAAATGGATTACTATCTGGAGTAGCCGCAGGCATAATCTCTACTTCAGTCGCTTCTGTTTTGGATTCACGGTCATAAACGACATGAGCTGCTGTAATCAAAACATTGTCTTTGATAAAGGAAACACTTCCTCTACCTGTACCTATTTCTACTGAATCGGCATTTTTAAATTTGAATGTTGCTTTTACATAAGCTGATGTAGAATAAGGATATTGTAAAGTGTTTTTTACCTTAACTAAATCATTTTTACCAATAATGACTTCTGGCTGATTTGTATAATATTAACCATAAGTTGGTGAAACATTCGGAAGTGAAAAATTACTATTTCCTGGACTCTCTTGTAATGTTTCACTTACCTCATACTCCTCGCCTGTACTTGAAATAACAGTCAAAGCAGATACTGCCGGTAGCTGACTAGCTAACGAAGTACTAGCAACAATTGAAATCCCCAATTTTTTATAAAAAGTTTTCTTCACTAATTTCATCCTCCTAAAAAGGATTGTAACACACCTGTTCGTTCCTGTCAATACAAAGAAAAAAAAACGAACAGACATCCCTTTCTCCATTTGAAAAAAGCAGTTACACAACTGCAACTGCTTTTCTATTCTTGCATGGTGTACCCAACACCACGCACGGTTTTAATGTAGCTTTTTTGACCTTTTACATCAAGCTTGCTACGTAGATAACGAATATAAACATCCACGATATTGGTTTCTGTCGCACTTTCGTACTTCCAAACACTTTCCAACAACTGCTCACGAGTCAAGACCTTCTTGCTTCCCATGAGAGTGGCCAAAAGGTCATACTCACGGCGCGTCAGAGCAATCATCTCCTCGCCACGATAAACGGTATGATGTTCTACATCCATACGCAAATTGCGGTAAGACGTTGAGACCTTCATCTGACTACAATGTTGGTCGATAAAGTCCCGACCTCGGAAAATCGCTGAAATACGAGCCACCAGCTGATCAATAATCACTGGCTTATAGATGTAAGAAACGGCGAAGCGCTGGATTGTCTCAATCTGGTCTTGCAATTCTTCGCGATGGTCCAAGACCATGATCACTGAGGCAGGTTTTGTCCGACTCAGCCTCTCTGCAAAATCCTGGGCCGTCATATCCCCCAGACGAGCATTCAGTAAAATCAAGTCATAATCTATCTGGAGAGCCATGGAGAGGGCTTTTTGTCCCTCCTCGACCAGATCAACACGGTATTGCTCTTTTTGGAGTTCCAGACTGAGAAAATGAGCGAGATTTCGTTCTTTCTCAAGTAATAAAATCCGTTTCCCCATGGCAGACCTACTTATTTTTCGTCATACCAAGAGTAGTGGAAGATTCCTTCTTTGTCTTTACGTTGGTAAGTGTGGGCACCAAAGTAGTCACGTTGTGCTTGGATTAAGTTAGCAGGAAGGTCTGCTGAACGATAGCTATCAAAGTAAGTAATAGCTGCTGAGAAGGTTGGCACTGGTACACCAGCTTGAACAGCAAGAGCTACGATATCACGCACTGCTTGTTGGTACTTAGCAGTAACATCCAAGAAGTACTCATCCAAGAGAAGGTTTGCAAGATCAGCATCGCGGTTGTAGGCATCTGTAATCTTTTGCAAGAAACGAGAACGGATGATACAGCCATCACGCCAGATAGATGCGATGTCCGCAAATGGCAAGTTCCAGTTATTTTCTTTAGAAGCCACACGCAATTGGGCGAAACCTTGTGCGTATGAGATGATTTTTGAGAAGTAAAGGGCTTGACGGATCTTTTCGATCAACTCAGCCTTGTCACCTTCAAATTTGAAAGCAGCTGGTTTTGGAAGGACTTTGCTAGCATGCACACGCTCTTCTTTGTATGTAGAGATGTAACGCGCAAATACTGACTCAGTGATAAGTGATAATGGCACACCAAGGTCAAGTGCTGATTGGCTAGTCCATTTACCAGTTCCCTTGTTACCTGCAGCATCCAGGATGTAGTCTACGATTGGTCCATCTTGACCTTCATCATCTTTACGGCTCAAGATATCAGCTGTGATTTCGATCAAGTAGCTGTCCAATTCACCCTTGTTCCACTCAGTAAAGATTTCAGCCATGTCTTCTGCAGAAAGGCCAAGCAAGTGTTGCATCAAGTCATAGCTTTCTGCGATCAATTGCATGTCACCATACTCGATACCGTTGTGGACCATTTTCACATAGTGACCAGCTCCATCAGGACCGATGTAAGTCACACATGGTTTGCCATCTTCTGGTGCTTTAGCTGAGATTTCTTCGAGAACGTCCGCAACCAATTCGTAGGCTTCTTTTTGTCCACCAGGCATGATAGAAGGACCTTCAAGGGCACCTTTTTCACCACCAGAAACTCCAGTACCGATAAAGTTGATACCTGAGTTTGCCAATTCTTCATTACGACGGATGGTATCTTTGTAGAAAGTGTTTCCTCCGTCAATCAAGATATCACCCTTGTCAAGGTGGGGAAGAAGGGCTTGAATAGTAGCGTCTGTGCCAGGCCCAGCTTGAACCATCAGCATGATACGACGTGGTTTTTCGATTGAGTTTACAAAACTTTCAACGTCATAGCTTGGCACAAAGTTCTTTTCAGGATGGCAGGCAATTACGTCTTCTGTTTTTTCTTTACTACGGTTGTAAATGGCAACTGTGTAACCACGAGATTCGATATTTAGGGCAAGGTTACGACCCATTACGGCCATACCTACGACACCAAAGTTAGCTTTTGTCATGTGACACTCCTCTTATTTAATTTGTTTTATTTTATCATTTTTACCTATGAAAGGAAAGAATTTTGTAACGGACTCCTAATAGTCCAAGTCATCTGCATGACCAGAACCATTCCCTACAAAGTAACCCGTCTTACAGTTGAGGGTGAAGAGGTAGGTTCCATCTGGTTTGTAAAGGTTGTAATAGCCGTTTCCGTTTACAATATTGACACGTTCGAGAATGTATTGGTTGCCAGTTATATAGCCACGAGCACGTGAGGTTGCTAGGATTTGTTCCAATACACCATCTGCAAACGTCCAAGCAGGGTTATTGCTATCGTCTACAGCTGATTGGTTGTAGGGTACACGACTAGCACTTCTTTGAAGATTAACCCCATCGCCAGACAAACCACCATTTGTATCTCTAGCCGGTGCTGTGGTACTTGTTGAAGGCGTCGTACTGCTTGCATTGCTTTCTATAGCTGAACTTGAGCTTGCTTGACTCGTACTAGAACTTGAGCTGGAAGCACTGGTTTGTTGACTCGTACCAAGACTAATCGCCTGATCTAACAGTTTATCAAGCTCTGTATTTCCAGTTTTAACTTCCGTGAACTTAGCATCCGCCTTGGCTTTAGCATTGGTATCCAAGACACCATCAGTAATAGCTGGACTTTCAAAGAGGGCATTGACATCTTGAATGGCCTTGATTTGAGTTGCTAGGCTATCGTATTTTGACTTAGCTAGTGTATAATCACGGCTACCTTCTAACTTATCTAGCAAGGTTTTTAGCTGGTTCAACTTATCGAACTGGCTATTTTTTAAAGCAGTCTTATTGGCATCCGTATAGAAGGCATCATAAAGCGTATTGAACTCTTGCAAGTCGGTTTGCGATTCTTGATTTCCTGAAGATGATTGAGAAGACTGAATTTCTTGGTTTGAACGAGATACCTGACGGTAGACATAATACGTCCCAGCAAGAACAAGAATCGCAGCTACCACAGAAACGATAGTAATCAGACGTTTCTTTTTAGAGCCTGTTTCAGGTTCCGTCTGTACTGATCGTGATAGGGAAGTATAGGTTTCTTCTTGTTCCTCATTTTCCTCATTCATTTCCTTGGATGCTGTTTCTGTTAAAACGATAGGCTCTATTTCAGTACTTTCTTCATCTTGAAGTGGAGGAACAAACTGAGTAGTTTCTTCATTGTCTATCTCTTCAATAGATCCCTCGGAAACCACATCTGAACCTTCTACCTCTCCAGAAAGTTCACTTGTTTCACGAACTTCTTGGATCAATTCCTCTAAGTTTCGAGTAGAAGCCAATTCTTCTTTTTCAAACTGACGAGTTTCGAACTTATCTGCCTCGATCTCTTCGCGGTGCTGTTTGATGTATTTGTCCAAGATATTGTCTTCAGGCAATACTCCAGCCTCAACCTCCTCATTCTTACGAATTGCTTGACCAACAGTCAAATCTTTTGCTTCGTCAAAGTCGAATTGTGGCTCTTGCTGTTCTTTTTTATGACGATCATGTCTTTTCTTGCTCATGAGTTTACCTTTCTATTTTACCTCTTGGCGTTTCACACGCTGACCAAAGTATTGATACAAATCCACTTTTAAGGTTCCGTTATAGAGTTTTCGTTTTTTATCTGCTGGACTTCCGTACTTACTTTCAAAAGCTTCGTCACTTGTCAGGATAAACTTACTCCAGGTTTTCAGTGGTGCAAAGACCTGTCCCATCTCAGCATAAAGTTTCGTAACTCCTGCATCATCGGACAAGCGCTCCCCATATGGTGGATTGGAAATGATAACGCCATTGATCTTGTCTGTGCGCAAGTCCTGTACCCGCATTTGTTTAAAGGTGATATCTCCTGCAACACCTGCTGCTTGGGCATTTGCCTTGGCAATTTCCACCATGCGAGCATCTATATCACAGCCCATAATGTCCAGCTCAAGTTCACGATTGATTTTCTTAGCAGCATCAGTACGGACCTCTTGGATTAACCGATCGCTAACCCAGTTCCATTCCTCAAAAGCAAAGGAACGGCGAAGACCCGGCGCCATCTTTCTAGCAATCATAGCCGCCTCGATACAGAAAGTTCCTGAACCACAGGTTGGATCAATCAAGGGCTTGTCTGGATACCAGTTGGAAAGTTGCAAAATGGCCGCTGCCATATTTTCCTTGATAGGAGCTCCACCTTTTTCCGTACGATATCCACGTTTAAAGAGGCTAGAACCTGTCGTGTCAATCATAACAGTTGCCACATCCTTAAGAATGGACACCTCGATCTTAAACTCAGGACCAGTTTCCATCAAGGGAACTCCTTCTGGGCGGGCATAGTGTTTTTGTAATTTCTTCACAACAGCTTTTTTAGAAATAGCCTGAACACTGTGCTCGTTATGAAGTTTAGACTTAACACATTTGGCCTTTGATATCGGGAAACGTGCTCCTAGCGGGAGATAGTTTTCCCAATCTAGAGCAAAAACACCTTGAAAAAGCTCTTCAAAGGTCTTAGCTGGAAAACTTCCGACCACAATCTTGATGCGATCCGCTGCCCGAAGCCAAAGATTGGTCTCAATGATTGCCTTCACATCTCCTTGGAAGCGGACACGCCCATTTTCAACCTGGCAATCATAACCAAGGTCTCGCACCTCACGTCCAACGACAGCCTCGAGACCCGCCGCAGCAGTTGCGATTAAATTAAATTGTTCTTTCATTTCTAGTCTTGCAAGACCTTTCTCTTGTTCACTTTAAAAAATGAGGTTGAGAAAGATTCTCAGCCCCAACCTATATGCAATTTTCTATAAGCCATGTTTTGTTCCAGAAGTGACTAGGACCACTTCCTTCGATAATCATCTGTCTACCGCTAACAGCATGAAGCTGCTAGCCGTCAGAGTACTACGTTCGTTTCCGTGCACTCCATGCCCCGACCAAAATTTGGGTTGCTAGCTTGAGGGGTTTACCGCGTTCCACTCTCTCTGTTTCCAGAAAGACTCCGTCACTGTGGCACTTTCAAGCCTATTCTGACCTATCCGAAGACTTAGCCATTTCGACTGCCGTAACAATCACTCGTCCCTAGGCTTATGGATTCGCCTAGCACAAACACTACAGGCATCACAGCCTGTGCTAGCATGGACTTTCCTCATGAAAAGAGAACCTCTTCACGCGATTATCCAAAAATTGCACTCATCCCTTAGCCAATTATCAATCTTGGTTGTCTAAGATTTGCTTACCAAATACTTCTTTTTCGAGACGATTTAAGCGTTTCAAAATATCAAAGTTTGTCATTGAAGTAGAAGCTGTTACTTCAATAGAGTCTGGTTGAGTTGGAGCCGCCTGTGGTTTACGAGACAACTCCTCCTTCAAATCAGCAATTTCTTGGCGAAGGGATTTAACCAAAGCTGCGTAAGTTTCATAATCCTTAATCACATCATCGAGGAATTCATCCACCTCTGCTCTGCTATATCCACGTACTTCGCGTCCAAACTCTTGTTCAAAAATATCTTTTGCTGAAAATATAATACTTGCCATGTCTCTCTCCATTCTGGGTTACTAGTATTATTATATAAAAAAAGACAAGTAAAAATCAAGGTCAAAGGGTTACTTTTCAGAAAAATTTTCTGCTAGTTCATTTAACTCATCAAATGTTAATTGCCTTGTAACATAGTCCGCTTGATTTTTCATCATTTGGTAAAAATATTGTAACTTGGTTTCCTTTTCTTCATCATAAAAAAGATAGCAAATATCTGTGTTCTCCAGTAAGAATTTCTGATAATCACGTAGTTGTCCCTTGTGTTCATACTGTGGATAGGCATATTTGACAAAATCAACTTGCTTGAATTCGCTCAACTTCACTTGATTGGCTTCATTCCAGTTACTGCCATGGGTTTCAAAATCAAAAATGGTCGCCAGCTGAAATCCATAGTCTATTTTCATGTCTTTTGCCACCTGAAGCACCCAGTACTCAAAGCCCAGAGCCCCAGTAAAGACAAGCCAGGTCACCCCTTCCTCCGCTAGACGCTCCAGGTCTCTCCGAATAGCTGTTTTGATAATATCAACGCGAATATCCTTGTCATTAAAGAGACCAAGGTCGAAGGCAGAATAACCTGAAATCAAGGCTGTTGTCATTTTTAACCCTTTCTTTGTAAATTTATGATATAATAGAGTGATGTTATTGTACCAATAAGGAGAATTATGGTCAACTATCCACATAAAATTTCATCACAGAAGAGACAAGCTCCCCCGTCACAAACTAAAAATTTCGCAAATCGGGGAATGTCTTTTGAAAAGATGATCAACGCTACGAACGATTATTACTTGTCGCATGGGATGGCAGTGATTCACAAGAAACCAACTCCCATCCAAATCGTACGTGTTGACTATCCCCAACGAAGTCGAGCCAAGATCGTTGAAGCCTACTTTAGACAAGCCTCAACCACAGACTATTCAGGGGTTTATAATGGATATTACATCGACTTTGAAGCAAAGGAAACTAGGCAAAAACATGCGATTCCGATGAAGAATTTCCATCACCATCAGATTCAGCATATGGAACAGGTCCTTGCCCAGCGAGGAATCTGCTTTGTCCTTCTTCACTTTGCTTCTCAGCAAGAAACTTATTTATTGCCGGCTGTTGACCTGATTCGTTTCTATCATCAAGATAAGGGACAAAAGTCAATGCCACTTGGATATATTCGAGAAAATGGATATAGGATTGAGCTGGGTGCCTTTCCCCAGATTCCCTATCTCGATATTATCAAAGAACATTTACTAGGTGGTAAAACAAGATGAACAAACAAACTATCCTGCGAATAGCTAAATATATCAGTATCTGCTTCTTAACTGTATTTATCGCAGCTATTATGCTGGGCGGAGGTCTCTTTCTCTACTATGTTAGCAAGACTCCAGCCCTATCTGAAAGTAAACTAGTCGCTACAACGTCTAGTAAAATTTATGACAATAACGATGAACTCATCGCTGATCTTGGTTCAGAACGTCGGGTCAATGCGCAAGCAAACGAAATACCGACCGATTTGGTCAACGCTATTGTTTCGATTGAAGACCATCGCTTCTTTAATCACCGAGGAATCGATACTATCCGTATCCTAGGTGCTACCCTACGAAATCTTCGTGGTGGCGGAGGCCTTCAAGGAGCTTCAACTTTGACGCAGCAGTTGATCAAGTTAACCTATTTCTCTACGTCAACTTCTGACCAAACCCTTTCTCGTAAGGCTCAGGAAGCATGGCTCGCCGTCCAACTAGAACAAAAGGCGACTAAACAAGAGATCTTGACCTACTACATCAACAAGGTTTACATGTCAAACGGGAACTACGGAATGCAGACGGCTGCTCAAAGTTACTATGGCAAAGACCTCAAAGATTTGAGCATCCCTCAATTGGCCCTCCTTGCCGGAATGCCTCAGGCTCCAAACCAGTATGATCCATACTCGCATCCGGAAGCCGCCCAAGAACGGCGTAATCTCGTCCTCTCTGAGATGAAAGGGCAAGGTTACATTACAGCCGAACAATACGAAAAAGCGATTAATACTCCGATTACAGATGGACTTCAAAGCCTAAAATCAGCTAACAGTTATCCTCCATACATGGATAATTACCTCAAAGAGGTGATTGACCAAGTTGAACAGGAAACAGGTTACAACCTTTTAACTACGGGTATGGAAGTCTACACAAACGTTGATTCTAAGGTCCAACAACGTCTCTGGGATATTTACAATACGGACGAGTATGTCAACTATCCAGATGATGAGTTACAGGTAGCCTCCACTATCGTTGATGTCACAAACGGGAAAGTCATTGCCCAATTAGGTGCTCGCCACCAATCAAGTAACGTTTCCTTTGGAATAAACCAGGCTGTAGAAACTAACCGTGACTGGGGTTCTACCATGAAGCCTATTACAGACTATGCTCCTGCTTTGGAATACGGCGTTTATGATTCAACTGCTTCGATTGTCCACGATAGTCCTTATAATTACCCCGGAACCTCTACCCCTGTCTATAACTGGGATAAGAGTTACTTTGGAAACATAACACTCCAGTATGCTCTCCAGCAATCACGGAATGTACCGGCTGTAGAAACGCTAGAGAAAGTAGGTCTCGATCGTGCCAAGAACTTCCTAAATGGACTAGGTATTGACTACCCAAGCATACACTATGCTAATGCTATTTCAAGTAATACAACCGAATCTGACAAAAAGTATGGAGCAAGCAGCGAGAAGATGGCTGCGGCTTATGCTGCTTTTGCCAATGGCGGTATCTACCGCAAACCTATGTATATCAATAAGATTGTCTTTAGTGATGGCAGTTCAAAAGAATTCTCTGATTCTGGTACACGTGCTATGAAAGAAACGACAGCCTATATGATGACAGATATGATGAAAACCGTTTTGGCATACGGAACTGGTCGAGGAGCCTACCTCCCTTGGCTACCACAAGCTGGTAAAACTGGTACGTCAAACTATACAGATGATGAGATTGAAAACTACATTAAAAATACGGGTTATGTAGCTCCGGACGAAATGTTCGTTGGCTATACTCGTAAATATTCAATGGCCGTTTGGACTGGTTACTCGAACCGCCTTACTCCTATCGTTGGTGATGGCTTCTATGTTGCTGCTAAGGTTTACCGTTCGATGATGACTTATCTATCTGAAGATGATCATCCTGGTGACTGGACTATGCCTGAGGGTCTCTACAGAAGTGGAGAATTCGTATTTAAAAATGGTGCTCGTTCTACATGGACTACACCTGCTCCACAGCAAGCCCCATCAACTGAGAGTTCAAGCTCATCATCAGAAAGCTCAACTTCACAGTCTAGCACAACTACTCCAAGCACAAATAATAGTACGACTACCAATCCTAACAATAATACGCAACAATCAAATACAATCCCTGGCCAACAAAACCAGAATCCGCAACCAGCACAACCATAACATTTATCACCCAGAATACTCTGGGTGATTTTTTCATAGCAGTATCGTATTTATGTGCTTAGCAAAAGCCTGAGAAGAAATCTTCTCAGGCTTTCTACGTACTATAAGCCTCATCGGAAAAGATAAGAAACTGAGTTCGTAATCTTGTTAAGAGGTTTTACTAAATACTAGTCTTTCTTTGTTTTTGCTACAAAGAGAGCAGATAGGGCTAGGCTAACACCTGCTAGGAAGAGGGCTGTGTCAGATTGACTCTCTCCAGTTGCTGGCAAGCTTTGTTCAGCTGTTTCTGTTCTAGCACTTTCTTGCTTATAATCTGGCATCTTACCTTGATCGGAAGCTAAAGAGCTAAGTTTAAACTCAGGTTTCTCTACTGTTGGAGCGGCTTGGTCACCTACTGTTGAGATTGGACCTGTGTACTCTGGTACCTCATGTACCAAGGCTTCAACTGCATTGACACCGCCCTGGAATTCAGGCTTCTCAACTGTTGGAGCAGCTTGATCACCTACTGTTGAGATTGGACCTGTGTATTCTGGCAATTCATGCACTAGAGCCATCACTGCATTGACACCACCCTTGAACTCAGGTTTCTCTACTGTTGGAGCAGCTTGGTCACCTACTGTCGCTACTGGGCCTGTGTACTCTGGAAGTTCATGTACTAGGGCTTCAACTGCATTGACACCACCCGTGAATTCAGGAACCTCAAGAACGGGTGCTGGTTCTTCACCCTTGCTTGATTGAACAGCTTCTTCTGTTAATTCTTGATGGAAGCTTGCCAATTCATAAAACTCAGCCTTGCCACCTTCCCAGGCTAATTTGACATCTAGAAGAGAGCCACCATTTCGGATAGCGAAGGTTTGGAGACTAGATGTAATGGCACCGAGGTCTGTCCAACTGTCTTGACCATCCTTGAGTGTTCTAGCAAGAACACGTGCCTTAGCTCCTTCAGGAAGACTGGAAACGAGACGAAGGTGGTTGGCATTGGTTGGCTCAGATAAGTGATACACCAATTCGCCCTTGTCTTTTTCAGACTTGTAGCTGGTCAAGACTTTGCCATCTACAAGATTATTATAAAGGTTGCCCTGGCTTTCTCCACTACTTCCTTCTACTGTTGGATCATTGATTGGTTTGACAAATTCACCATCGTTGATGACCAATTCTGTAAATCCTACAAAACGGGCATCATAGTCTGCTGTATAGAGGACACGGAGATAGTTAGCTTTAACTGGTGTCGTCAATTCACCCTCGATGTAGCGATTTCCTGGCATCTTAGAATCATGTGTCCAACCATCTGTCAGTGAATCATCGTGTGTGCTATTGGCCACACCATCTCCCACTGTCACGACATCTGTCCAAGTTTTACCGTCTTGACTGACTTGGATCTTACCATCACGAAGGTAGTTTTGAGTTCCGTCTTGGATGTAGGCTCTAATCTTCTTGATGGTACGTTCGCTACCAAGTTTCAAGGTTACGTGGCCATCTTTATGGGCATAGTCTGAAAACTCAACGAAGTTGTTATAAACACCATCAAATAGTTGATCTAGGTTGTTCAGTTTACGAACATCATTGCTTCCGTATGTTGGATGAATGCCCATAGTTGTAGATTCTAGTTTGGTTGGTTGTACTTCTTTGGTCGTCACAAGGAGAGAAGTGGCTGTCACAGCTTGTTCCTGATCTGTTTTATTGACCAGACGCACATAACGTACCAAGTGGCTCACTACAGATCTGTCTGTCAACTGGCTAGCTGGCGTCCACTCTTGCGCATTTGCAGAGTACTCTAGAGTAAGAGCAGGGTTGGCCTGACCTTTGAGCTGGATGCTCTTGATCTGATGGATACGGTCAAGTTTCATACCTAGATAGCTATTTGCAGGAAGTTTGGTTCCAGCTGGAATTTGAAGCTCGTAACGTCCCAAACTATCCACTACCGGCGTTTCCTTCAAGGCATCGACGTTGGTGTCCGTTAACTCACTGTTTCCAGAGCGTGTCTCAACAGAGAAGTCTTGGATACGCCACCAGAGGTCAAGGGTCTTGGTATTGCGTACTCGGATATAACGAGCATTGATCGCTCTGGTCACTTCCTTGGTTTGTTCTCCTGATAGGCGATCCAACTCTTGCCATGCAGTTCCATCTGTAGAGTACTCAAGTACACCTGCGACAAGTTTATCACCCGTTCCTTGGCGAAGGCGAACTTTAGTGACTGACTTGACTTCACCTAGGTCAAGCTGTGCCCAGGCATCTACTGGAGTGGTATTGCTACCGTTAGCGTTTGCCATCATGGCTTCTGTATTGTCCTTGCCATCAGTGATTTGACGGGCTGAGGTATTTAGTTTGTAAACTAAGTTTGAGCTAAGACTAACTGTCGTTGCTTGTTGGCTACGAGCTTTTTCAACTGGCCGGTTGACTGCAATTTCCTGAACTGCAAACCAGGTATTTTCACGATCTGCTGTCGCAATCATGCGAACTGCCTTGGCCTTGATAGTGAGATTCTCAAACTTAAGCAGGGATTCATTTCCGACATAGCTTGGCTCTTTCAAGGTTACCCAGTTGTCATTTTCATCTAGATACTGCACTTCTGCCTTACTAAAAGTATCATTTGGATTTGCCTGCGTTCCCATAGCAAAGGTCAAGGTTTGAATAGCTACTGGCTTGTTAAACTTCATACCAATATAATCACCTGTCTTGATGCTGTTTGGTGATTTAATAATCGCATGAGTTGCCAAATCGCCATCCGTTACTTCTGCCAAACCACCTTCTACACCTGTTCGATTGGTGATAAAGGTGCTGATGATTTGGTCTGGATGCAAGACTTTTTGAACTTCAGACGCTAGAACTTCTTTCAAGGATAGGATAAATGGACGAATATGTTGAACACCCAATTCAGCCTTTTCCATATGGTCTACATAATGGAAGGTGTGAGTTTGAGACTGTTCGTACAATTTCAAACCTTTATAGTAGCTATCCCAAAGTTTGGCTGCATCGTTTGTAGCCATGGCTTCAGTTCCTGTAAGGAAGGCATCGAGAGCATTCATTTGGTCGATTGCATTATCCAACCAATAGTGGATTTGGGCAACCATTTTTTTATCGCCTGATGCTTTATAGAGTTCGGCTGCTTCTTTAATCTTGGCAAATTCTGCACGCAAGGCTGCACGTTCTGCAGTCACATCCTGACCTGCTTTGAGCTTGGTCATGAAGTCTGTTAATTTCGGAGCCAAGTCTACAGATTCTTCTAGTTTGACAACACGATTATCCATGTTTTGGTTGATCATGTGCTTACCAAGTTCGCGGAAGGCTGCTGATACCTTGCTATCTTCAAAATGACCATTTTCTACAAAGTTGAAGGCAATGTCATTGATTTTCTTAGCTTCTTCTTCTGATTTCCACTGTTTCCATGAGTATTGAGCTCCTGAAAAGAGGGCAATCTTAGATGGTTCAGACTGTTGCATTGGGTTCAACATGATACCAGACAGCAAGCTTGGATCCACATTTGGATGAAGGAATTTCTCACCACCACCTAGAATCAAGTGTTGCTTAGAGTTATCTGTTACAGGCCAGTTAATCCAAAGTGAAACTGGGCGATAGGTCTTGCCTCCTGCGGATAGATTGTTCTTGAGAGTCGAAAGGAAGCTTTCAGAGACTTCACCCCAAATCTTACCACCCGTCAAGGTCATGGATGTTGAACTTGGGAGATTTTCATTGAGGGATTTCAACTCATCCTCACGTCCATTACCCCAATACTGGCCAGGAACAAAGATCATTTCTTTGCGAAGACCGCTGTAAGTTCCCTGCATTTCAGTCAACCACTTAGTCATATCTTGCATCAAGCGGTTGTAGCTATTGTAGCCTCCGACTGGACTTGGAGCATCATCTGCAAGGATACCAAATTCGCGGACACCCACTTTCATCAACTGGGTAAATTTGGCCTTGATGGTTGCCAAATCTTCTTGGTAATGCGCTTCATTGCCAAAACGGATACGGTTGTTCATGAATGGATGGATAGTCCAGACATAGCGAGTTTTACTTTGATTTCCGACACGAGCAAGTTCACGGATTTCAGCTAGTTTTTCTTCTGGATAGAGTTCACGCCATTTCTTGTTGTGGTATGGATCATCTTTTGGTGCAAAGAAGTATTGGTTCAATTTCAAATCGCCACCATAACGCATGAGCTCTGCACGATCGGCATTCGACCATGGATTTCCATAGTAACCTTCGATGAAACCACGGTTCTTGAGCTCTGCGTAATCTTCTACTGTCACATTGCGAAGGACTGGCACTTGACTTTCCTTGAGCATGTGTTTCAAGGTTGTCAAACCATAGAAGACCGCATCTGTGTCTTTTCCGACGATGGAAATCGAATTATCCTTGATGCTCAAGACATAGGCGTCAATCTTGTCAAAGAGGCCTGCTGAAACATTGGACAAGTTTTGTTCTGCTTGTGAACCTTGTCCATGCACTCCAAGATAGATATTGGTTGCGCCAGCGATTGCCGCCTTACCAGTTGTATAGGATACTTGATTATCCTGCAAGACACTCTTCAAGCGATTGCGAGTATAGATATCGAGTTGATCGCCCATAACCAGATTGACTTGCTTGCGAAGGGCTGTAACACCTTCGCCATAGGTTACTTTTTGTGGCGTTGGGAAGACCTTGTACTCTTTCTTGAGATAGTCTGCGCTCTTGCTGGCAGCCACAATGCTGTCTTCACTAGCTGGTTTACTTGCAGTGAATTGATCTGCCAATTCAACTGTTCCATCACCGGTTTGGTCTACTTTTGGTTTTTCAGGTGTAGTTGGTTTTTCTGGTTGACTTGGTGTAGGCGTTTCTTGCTCTTCTTTGACAGGTTTCAATAGATGAACTTCGGCTGCACTTGCAAAACCACCAACGCCTTCCAATACTTTCAACTCAATCTTGTTGGTATGCACCGCCGCAAAGTTGACTGTTTTTTCTTGGGCATTGTTGTCCCAGTTTCCTTCTGAAACCTTGACCATTTGGCCATCTTTTTGTGCGTAGATTTCGTAGCGGGTAACGACACCATTTCCACCACCTGGACGTGGGAGATACGTCAAGCCATTGACTTTTTCAGCTTCTTTCAAGGTCATAGTAAGGGTGTATGGCGCAGTGTCACCAGTCCATTTAGTATGCCAGAAGGTATTTGGATCATTGTCAAAGGCCTTTTCAACAGCGCCTTCAGTCGCGTTTCCTGGAAGTTGCTGACTGCTTGCGGTTGCTGTAATCTTATCATTTGAAATCAAACGAGGATTTACAAATGGTTTGTCTGACAATTCTGCACTATGCAAGATTCCTTTGAAACCACCGATGCTTTCAAGCGGTAGTACCAAGCTATTGTGTGCAAAGCGAGGGTGAGCTGGATTTGCAATACGCTCAATCTTTTCACCATCCACATAGACTTCAGTTGACTGTGGTTTTGTAACAATAGAGATTTGATAACGTTTGTTCTTTTCAAGTTTTTTATTGAATTGGATATGGAACTGTTCAAATTGATAAGCAAGGTAACCATCTTTATCAGCTAGATAGATACGATTATCCCCACTTGTTGAGAAGATTTGTTCACCATCTCCAGTGACAGTTACATCAAACTTCAAGACGTGACTTGGACCAACATCACCAGCCAAGCCTTCGATACTGCTGTCTTTCTCAAAAGCCAATCCCTGTTCGCTTGCCTTCACTTTCTTACTTGCATAGTTCTTGACTGTTTCAGGATTGATGGTAAACAAGTCGCTTTGATCAATCTCTTTATCAGGATTTGACTGTGGCGCATAAGGGCTCGTTGGTAGGGTGCGTTCTGCAAAGGTCGCAGCTGCACGGTCAGATCCCCAAGTGCGCTCCGCAGTAGTTTGCATGCTCCTGAAGAAGCGTTTGAAGATGTCATAAGAGGTCAAACCTGTCTCATGAAGGTCGATATTGTCGTTCCAAACCGCATGACCTCCTCCGATAATACTTGGATGAGACGATTCTAGAAGCGGACCTCCACCTGTTCGGAAGTCGTTTGGTGTCCAGCTATTGTATTGACGCTCATAGTTAGCATAGTCCCCATAGGCTGCTTGACTATTGCTTCCACTTGGGACACTATATGTCGGCACATCTGTGATGTTGATAATCTTAGCTCCCTGTGCAATGGCTTCATTTGGTCGTTGCCATCCGATGCTCCAGATATCAACTTCTACTCCGTTCCAATCAACAGGTGTGTTCCCTCGTTTCGCACTGAGCGATCCCCAGATACGAGGGGTATAGCCCTTTCCTTTAATGTATTTGATAAGGTCATTGACATAGCGGCGATAGCTTTCTCTACTGCCATAGTATTCATCCGTTCCGATATGAACAGTAGATACGCCATGAAGTGGTGCATCTGGACCATCGAGGAGTTTGTCATAAACTGATTTGACAAAAGCTAGCGTTTCATCGTATTTTTTATCTAGGTCCAGCATAGCTACACGCTCAACATTGTGCTTGCCTGCATAATCTCTCAGACTACCTTGATACATGAGGTCTGGACGCACCTTGACAAAGGATAATGCGTGCCCCGGTGTGTCAATTTCTGGCACTAGGTTGATATGCAAGGCCTTGGCAAGTTTAATCAGATTTTGCATTTCTTCCTTGGTATAATGCTCGCCTGATGTCAATTTTTGACCATTCTTACCGACAATGTCTGTCTCCACACGGAAACCAGTCTTGGCATGTTCAAGGACATACTTGAGTTGCTCTTCTGGTGTTAAGCTCTTACCTGCCAAGTGTTCCTTTAGGAAGATATAGTTATCGTTGAGATGCAACTGCAAGTCGTTCATCTTGTAGTAAGCCATGTTGAGCATGATGTCTACAAGAGTGTCATAAGGGATAAATTTACGACCTGTATCCAACATAAAGCCACGGTGGCTGAAACTTGGGAAATCACGAATTTCACCATTTTGTAGGTCTGTTTCTCCCATTTGAAGAAGAGTCCGAGTGGCGTAGAAGGCTCCTGTGTTTGTGGCAGCTTCAATGGTAATCACGTCACCTTGGATAGTGATGCCATAGCCTTCCTTGCCATAACCTTTGTTTTCAACCTTTTTAAATTCGATTCGTTTTTGAGCTTGCTTGTCACCTGTCGCCAGTTCCAATCCACGGCTGGCAAGGTCTGACTGGTAGAAGGTTGCAGCCTGAACAAAGCCTGAATCTCCTGTCGCAAGGACTGTATCTGAAGTGATAGAAGATTGGCCTTCTTTCCCATACCATTGTTGAACAGCTGGTGCTACTTTTGGTTTCACACCCACACCTTCGTCCTGATGTAGGCCCTTGATGACTACTTCAAATTCCTTAGTGAAAGTATGGCTGTCACTGATTTGTTGCACCATGACCTTGACGCGTTGGTCTGTCAAAGGCTTATAGATGTGATTTTGAAGGTCAATCACACCTTGCTTGTTGCTTCCGATAAGGCTAACTTTCCCTGGTAAAGTTGGTAAGACAAGAGACTGTCCATCTTCTGCTACTGTTAGTTCGGTTACTTGGCGGATATCCGTTACCTTACTATGGTCCGGAACGTTAGAATAAGCTCGAATTTCTTGGATTCCAACATTTCTCCAGTTCATTGTTCCCGCTTGGTAATCATTGATCTCAAGTTTGAGGTACTTAGCTTTGATACTTTCAGCTAGATCTACTTTCTCATCTAAAACAGGATCTCCAGTTTTGGTATGAGCGAGTTTCCATTGTTTTTCTCCATTAGCGCCCACGTCTTCTTGACCTGCGTAGTAGAGACTCCAAGATTTGATATTTGGGTCATTTTGCCCATTACGAAGACGACGATCCCAGTCAATTTCTACATGCTTGATGAGAGTAGTTTTTGGAAGAGTTAATTCGAAGGTTGGTTTTGGTACATCTCTATCTGTTGCCCAACGAGTATTGTCATCGCCATCAATAGCCTTATCCGCAGTAAAGTTGGTACCAGTCTCATGGTTGCTCGCCTGAGCAGTAGCACCTTCGAGATGGTTGACATCTTCTCTATCTTCGATTGTTTTTTCAGCTGGTTTTACTGCTGGTGTAGGGGTTTCTGCAGGTTGATTATCCGCCTTTGGTGTTTCAACCGGTTTGGGCGTTTCTGCTGGCTTGGGACTTGCAGGACTTGTCTCTGGTTTTGCCTCTTCACTTGCTGCAGGATTGGTTCCCTCATCTGTCGCTGGAATTTCTTCATGACTTGCTTCTGTTGCAGCTTCTGCATCCGCCTTTTCAAGCGCAGCGGCTAAATCATCTGGTAACTTATCCAGAGCTTGAACATGAGTGATACTTCCCTCTTTCTCTGAAGGCGCTGCTGTTTCTGCTGCCTGAACCATATTGGCTCCAAAGATACTAGCACCAATCATAACTGAGGCTGCACCAATTGCAAATTTGCGGATACTATAATGACAGCGTTTCTCAAAAAAGTGTTTGTCCATATTTCTCCTATTTCCTTTCATCCGCTTACGCTAGTAAGCGTTATCATTTCTCCTTTTAAAAAGGAGAGAACCAAGAGGTCCTCTCCGGCTGTTTGTTCCTTTTTGATTTGAGTTGTTTTGAACTGCTGAAATCAAATCTCATTACTCTTCTTTACGTTTTGTCGCAAGGACCGCAGCAGATAAAGCGATACTCACACTTGCTAAGAAGAGGGCTGCTTCTGAACTATGTTCTCCTGTAGCAGGAAGTTTCTCTTCTTTATCTTCCAGAGTTTGGGTATCAGATACTGGGCTTGGAGTGAGCGGGTACTCAGGTTTTTCAACTGTTGGAGCTGCTTGATCTCCAGCGGTAGCCAATACACCTGTGTAGGCTGGTTTCTCGTTTACCAAGGCTTGAACCGCATTGACGCCGCCCTTAAACTCTGGGGCTTCATTGACAGCTGCTTCAACTGCATTAACCCCACCCTTGAACTCAGGGACTTCATGTACAGCTGCCTCTGCCGCATTAACTCCTCCCTTGAACTCAGGAACTTCATGTACAGCTGCTTCTGCTGCATTGATGCCACCTTTGTATTCTGGGGCCTCATTAACAGCTGCTTCAACCGCATTGACTCCTCCCTTGAACTCAGGAACCTCATGTACAGCTGCTTCTGCCGCATTAACTCCTCCCTTGAACTCAGGTACATCAAGAACTGATGGTTGTTCTTCACCCTTGCTACTTGTTGGAGCGTCTGGTTTCGTAGCAGAATCTTTTAATTGGTTGAGATAGTCTGCGAAGTAGGCCACCATTCTTTCCGTCAAGAGATGGTTATCCGTCGCATATTTCATGCTTGCCTGAACGCTAGCCACTTCCTCTTGATTGTCTTTGTCTGTTAATTTTTGAGCCTTAGCCAAAGCTGCTTCATAGCCTGACAAGTCAAGAGGTATTTCTGCTACTTGTGGACGGGTAAAGATGAGTTCCGCTGCAGATTGGTATTTATCACCACCATCTCCGTAAGTCTTAGTACCAGTAAGGACAATTTTCTTAGCCTTGATTGTCTTGCCAAAATCAATGTCTTTTGGCTTGTTGTTATCTGGCCAATCTGTCACGGTGAAGGTATGCTCCTTGCCAGACTCATCTGTGACAACCAGTTTCACATCACGCAAGTTCCCATTTGAACCTGAACCACGTGGTACATAACGAAGTCCAGTGATTTCAGTTGGTTCTTTCAAGACCATGGTTGCAGGCTTGCCTACATCTCCTCCATTCCAAGATGTATGCCATAGGCTAGATACATTACCATCAAAGGCATTCTCAAGACCTTCACCTGGTTGAGCTGGCGCATCCAAACTTTCAAAGTCTTCTGCTACCAAGGCTGTTTTCTTCTGAACCAAAGCATTCTTCAGAGCTTCAATCTTGGCAATCTCTGCACGCGCTTCTTCAACACTGATATCATCATCGGCCTGACTGATGTTAAAGACCGCCTCTTTCAAAGCATCCATAGACTCTTTGGTGTAATTAGTCATGGCTACAGTTGGCAAGTAGTTCTTCAGTGCATTTTCTGTCAGCATCTTACCAGTTAGGGTAATTTCTTCGATTTGAAGATTATCCATCATGAAGTCATTGTAACCACGGAAGTTGGCATTTCCGCCAGCATCTCCATGAGTATTGCTTGCGTTTCCAGTTGAGTAGATACCTACCCAAGTATCGCCTGTTTCTGCACCTGTCACGAGGAAGGTTACTTTCTTAGCTTTCTTAGAATCCGTCCAAGTATTTGGCAATTCATGCATTTCCAAGTTGCTTGCTTGAGTACCACGACGACCTGACTGGAATTCTCCCTTACCGACTACAAAGGCATAGGTATTGTCTGATCCTGCTTCATATTCAAAGGTTACGCGATAAGTCTTACCTGCTTCAAAACGGAAGTTTTGCGGAATGGTTTGGTAAACCAAGTTACGACGGCTCACTAGTCCATTTGTCTTCAATGACCAATTTCCTTCGATAACATCATCGACTTTCTTACCGTTCCAACCACGTTGTGTATATGGATCATGCTTTTCAGACAAGTGAGTGCGGTTATCTTCAACACCTTCGACACCACCTACTACAAATGGGAAGATTCCTTGAGCTACATTTTCAAAGTCTTGTTTGAAGGTTCCTTGACCTGTATCATGCTTGTCTCCGTACATGCTTGAATTGTTTTCAAAGGTACGAATTTCATCAAAGTAAGTTGCTTCATCACCAGCTTCACGACTCAATGTCAAAGTAACATTTGATACGTCCGATCCAGTTGTAAAGAAGGCGTACATATTTTGGAAGTAACTTGTATCATCAACTGTAGCATTTTCACGACGATTGTTATGAGCATATGCTTTGATGTAGTTGAGAGCGAGTGACTTATTGGTATAAGTAGTCACTTCTTTCTCGCCAGTATTCACTGTGATACTTGCCTTAGCATTACTACGGTTATCGACACCAACATAAACCGCATACTTGGTATTTGGTTTCAAGCCAGTCAGTTTCTGAGTAAGGCTGACCTTGCTCTTATTGCCTTGGATACGAAGCATTTCATTTGCGCCTTGTGATTTGACAATTTCTGCCTTGGAAGCATCACCAGAAATGGTCCAGTGTTTCAAGGTTCCACTGTTAAATCCTTGGTCATAGATATGCATGCCTTCGCTCCATGACATTTCAGGATTGGTTTGTTTTGAACGGTAAAGAACGTATGGTTGATTCGATAGAAGGTCTAGGGTAATCTTGCCATCTTTTACAGTTAGTTCTTGCTCTTCTGTCTTACCTTGGTCAGTTAGCTTGTAAAGGTAAACCTTGCTATTTGCCCAATCGCTTGGAAGTGTCCAAGTTGTTGCACCAGCTTGCGTATTGAAGTAGTACATTTTTTCCTTATCAGCAGGAAGTTTCTTACCATTTGCATCCCAGTTCCAGGGAGTCAAGTAAGCTGAACCATCTTGGATGACACGTCCGTTGAGCGTTACTGTACGTTCACGGTATTGTGGGCTATTGACATCATTTGACTTACGAGTCACAACAACCTTGTTACCTGCTGCATCGACTAGCTCAACCTTCATTTCTGGAGTCCATTTATAGGTGCTACCGTTATCAGACATGGTAACTGGTGTTCCATTTTCCCATTTGCTTACAGTGAAGTGTTGGAAGTACTTGGTCATGACATCATGGGCAAATAAGTTGGTTACGTAGCCATTGTAGTCGCTTCTTCCTTGCCAACCTTCAAAGTCTTTCATGCTGTAGCCACCTAGGAGTGGGTAGTCGGCTGCACCACCGTAACTTCTATAATCCCCAACCCAAGAATCTTTTTGGTGGTTGCGGATAAAGCGGGTGATAGCACTGTTGATACCTTTATTAGTATAGCCACCATAGGTCAAGTCAGCTGCCCAGTGTTGGAAGGTAGAGTCGTATTCACCACCATGGCCCCACTCGATCGCAAAGCGCCAACCTTGTTTGTTGATCTCTTTAGCGAGAACGTGAGTAGCCCAGGCACCGTTATCACCTGATTGACCATTGCCCCATACGTCCACATAGATAAAGTCGAGACCTTCACCAAGTTTTTTCTTCAAGTCTTCCCAGCGAGCCAAACGTCCATGCGCTAAATCATAAGCAGCATCAATGTTGATACCTTGGTCTAGCCAGTTCCATCCGTAGCTGTAGCTTCCATCTGGATTCTTACGAAGAATATTTTCATTAAAGTATTTAGACTCAGGATAAGTCTCAGAAGCGTTAACATGGATACCTAGATGAGCTCCATATTTCTTCGCTTTCTCAATCAAGGTCTTGAAGTCTTCAACACCACCAATACGTTTACCAATATCAGCATAGTTCAAGTGTCCAGAGTCATGACCTTCACTACCATATCCTTTAAGGAGAACACCTTGCCCAAGACCATCTGTGTGGAGATTGATTTTCTTGATACCATCTAGAGTCATGAGGAATGGGTTTTGTGCTTGTGAGCCAAAGTTCATCGCGATACGATAAGCTGTAATATCCTTAACTTTTTCCCAACCTTGAGGGTTGTTCATAATGCTACGATAAGCAATGGCACCATCTTGCCAATCGACTTTATTGTCAGCATTGGCATCTTCAGTGATAACAACCTTAGCACTTGGAAGTTCCTTGGTGTACTCTGGGAAAACAATGCCCTTATAAGCTTTTTCCCATTGCCATTCAGAGCTGTGGATTCCTACATAGTTGGCATTTCCAACTGTTTCTTTATAAACTGTCAAACGAGTCCAGTCATAAGA
This sequence comes from Streptococcus mitis, assembly GCF_003942795.1. Lineage (GTDB taxonomy): Bacteria > Bacillota > Bacilli > Lactobacillales > Streptococcaceae > Streptococcus > Streptococcus mitis_BJ. The sequence goes on along the minus strand of NZ_RJNY01000002.1, from coordinate 13,515 downwards.
ACCTCCACCGTAGCTGTTTTGAGAGTTGCTCCAAACACCTGCAGCAAGCTTATCTGTAGAAACAAATCCATACATGTAACCCTTAGCCAAGTCTTTCATTGGATTGGTTACATCGATATGATCATCTCCGCTGACATGCGTATTGTTTGACATGGTTGCCCCATCAAACTTAGCCCCAGCTTGATCACTTGAAACAGAGACTAAAGCATTACCAAGGAAACTAATAGAAGAAAGCAGTTTTCTTTCATCATCAATCTTTTGACCTGGAGTGACTTGATTATGGTTGACAATCTTGGTCACATCAAAGTGCAATTGATTGTCCACAACTTGCAAACGAACTGTCATTTCTGCATTGATTAGATTTTTCTCATCACGGAGTTTCATCAAGTACTCTGCAGTTGTCTCATTGATTTTTTTATAGGTAACTTCAGGTGTGACTTCGTGTTTATTGATAAAGACTTTATTGAATTGTTGGACTTGTCCTGGCAAGGTATGCCCGTTCAAACTATATTCTTTAATACGTGGGAAGGCTTGGTCGATTACTGCCTTGAGGACCTTAGACTGAATCGTATCATAAGTCACCTTGCTATCGTCAACAACTGGACCTGTTTCTTTCTGGGCAGGAGTATCATCTGCTTTTACACCTTCTTGATTGTCCGTTTTAACGCTGACAACTGTACGCTCATTGCCATAGGAACCAGCTTTTAGGACGATTTTCTTCTCATTTTTGAAAGTTTCATTAACAGCTGCTGGCAAAGTGACCGTATCAAAGAGTTTCTCATCATTATTCGTTGCATTGAGTTGTCCATCTGACTTGAGGGTAATTGATAGGCGGTTAATTGTTCCTGTCTCAGGCGCTGCTACACGTCCCCCCTTATACCAGGTGCTATCGGTTGGAGATTTATACTCCCAGAACCAGCCGTCCTTGTCATAACCAACAAAAACATTGTTCTTGGTATCTTTAAATTTCAAGAAGACACCAAAGCGTGATTTGCCCTTTTCAGAATCATCTTTGAAGGTTAAATCAACCGTCGCATTTCCATTAGCATCAACTGTCAATCCTTGTTTTTCAAACAAGGCTGGTTTATCGCCATTGTCGTTCTGTGCAGTTGAGGACAATTGATTGTAGCGGACACCTTTTTCTTCACGAACCGTAACTGTTCCTTGTTGCTCTTTATTCACTACCGTTTGCCATTCAGGGGTTACCGTCTTAGGGGGTTCAGGTTTAGCAGCTGCAGGTTTATCCTCTTTTGGTTTTTCTTCAGCCGGTTTTTCTTTCTCTTCCAAGTCTGCTGGTTTCACACTTGAAATTCCCTGCATGTGGTCTTGGATCCATTTTAGTTGAGCTGGTGAGAAGAGAATGCCTCCGCTCCGTTTTCCAACTACACCATTTTGGTGAACACCGACTAGTTTGCCTTCTGTATCAAAGATACCGCCGCCACTAGCACCCGGTTTTCCTCCTTGGTAACCAATCCCTTGGACACCTTCTCCGTATGGTTCCGCAAAATCAACTGTAGTATTGACAATCGGATTCAATTTCCCTTCTGGATAACCAAAGACATGAAGTTTATCTCCGATTTTCTTAACTACTGGTTTTTTAGTTACTTCAACAGGCGTATTTTCTAGAACTGTACGCAATCTCACAAGGGCCAAATCATTTTTGAAGCCCTTCAAATAGCCTTCACGATCCCAATGAATGATATCTTTCTTGCTAAACTTGACATCTGGCAATCCTGGATATGAGATGCTATAGATATCTCCATCCCCTTGGTCATTATCCACAACCTTACGGATATTGCCGTCTTGGCTGTCCTTGATAAAGTTATGAGAAACCGTCAAGACAAGGTCTTTAGCAACGACAATACCGCTACCTTCTCCTGATGGCGTCTTAATCTTAACAGTCGCGCCGTAGTTTAATTCCCCATTGGTAGTCTTAGCCACATCTTCTGGGACGAGCTTCCCAGTATCTTGGGCCAATTGATCCTTGTCAACTTCGCGCCCATTGTCTTCAGTTTTCTCCAACTTACCTTCTAATTCTTTTGGCAGATTGCTTGGCTTTTCAGACTTTTCTTTTTCTTGAGCCAACAACTCTTCTTCTGTTTGAGGGCCTTCAGTTGTTTCAGCTGAACCAGGATTCTGAGCGGCAGCTTCCTTGTCAAAATCGTGCCCCTCATCACTAGCCTTCTTATCCAAATCAGCTAGTTCACTCGGCAAATTATCTGTTGAACCAACTCTTGCTTGATCAGCTAATACTGGGCTAGTTGCGAAGAAAGTCGCTCCAATCATCACCGAAGCTACTCCAAGCGTAAACTTACGAATACTGAACTTACAGCGTTTTTCAAAAAATCGTTTATCCATAAACTCCTTAATCCTTTCACTTCACAGTAAGCGTTTACATTTCTTTTTTAAAAAATACTCCTTTCTCTGAAAGTACCGTGCTTAACTGTCATAAATAAAAAAATAATTATACTTTTAATATAACAAATAATGCCTGAGAAAGCAATAGGAAAAAGGAAAATTCGCAAAAATTTCTCAAGATGTCCTAAATTTAAAAGCTCGCTTTAAAGATATAAAAAGGACTTAGCCCCCAAGAGGAATACTAAATCCTTTCTCATATCCTGTAAAATTATTTCACATGGTTTGCGAGGTCTTCTTGAGCCTTCTTATTAGACTCTTCTTTTTCTTTCAACCAATTTTCTTGAGCTCTTTGATACTCTTCTGTTGTTACCGCCTTATCTTGTACATCTAGGTATTTATACAAGAGGGCTTCGCTCATACCCTTGTTACCAGAGTATGCAAACGGAAGTGTAAATGGTACCATCTTAGACAACATTGGACGACCAGTTTGAGAAGTTGTTGGGATGAGCAAGGCACTGTCTGTCAACCAAGCTTGAGCAGCAGCATATTTTTCATAACGTTTTGAAACGTCAGTAGTTTCTTCCCCAGCTTCCACAACCATTTTTTCGTAGTCTTCCAAACCAACTTGCTTGGCAGCAGCGTTGTTTGTTCCTGAGTCAAATCCTAGGTAAGTCTTTGTATTTTCCCCTACAGATGGTTTGATAATATCAAGGTAGGTAGAAGGGTCTGCAAAGTCTGGAGACCAACCCACGTTATCTGAGATATCCCAGTCTTCTCCAGCAGCAGTTTCAGCGAAGTAGGTAATGTTTTGAACATCATCTTTTTGGAGCTGTTGGATATCGACAACCACATTATCTGATCCTAAGTTTTCTTCAACTGACTGTTTAAAAGATTGGACACGTTGAACTTTTGTTGTATTGGTTTGGTCTACAGGCATGTCCAAGTGGATTGGGAATTTCACACCCTCCGCTTGGAGAGCTGTCTTAGCTTTAGCAAATTCTGCTTTGGCCTTATCCGGGTTGTAGAGTCCATCTTGAGCATCATCCAAGTTCACGTTGCTCCACTCGTCACCATAAGTCACCAATTTGTCTTTGACCATTTCGCCAAAGTTCTTTCCATCTGCCTGTACAAATGTAGGAGGAACAAACAAGTTACGAAGCAGTTTAGTTGCCCCGCTTGCACCATTTACTTGAGAAGCATAGGCCGTTCTATCGAAACCAAAAGCAAGAGCTTGACGGAAGTCCTTGTTTAAAAGAGCTTTCTTGGTTGATGTTTTTTCTTCATCCGTTGTCTTAGAAGTGTACTTATAAGACTGACGATCGATATTCGTACCTACCAAATAAGTAGTAGAGTCTTGTTGTGTATAAACGATATTGTCTTTAAATGCCTTTTCAGTCTCTGTGTAGCTAGCGCTTGTTGGGACGAGACGAGCCATTGTAAAGCTACCGTCTTTGAAAGCTTCAGTTGGTTTGTTGGTATCTTGTCCATCCCAGAATGATAATTTAACCTTATCGATATGGACATTGTCCTTATCCCAGTAGTTAGGATTTTTCGCAAATTCGACAGAAGATTTAGCAACAATTGATTTAAGTAAGAATGGACCATTGTAGAGAATACTGCTTGAATCAGTTCCCTTAGCGAAGTCATCCCCTTTGGAGTTCAAGAACTCTTCATTTACTGGAGCCAAAACTCCCATCGTTGTCTTAGAATTCCAGAAGCTTTCTGGCTTGTTCAATGTGTACTGAACTGTATAATCATCAAGGGCCTTGATTCCTACTTGAGAGAAGTCTGTAATTTCTCCTTTCACATATGCGTCCAATCCTTTGATTGATTCTTGAACTAAATAAAGACCATCAGATTTTTTATCAGCAGCATATTTAAGTCCTGTTACAAAGTCTTGAGCTTTGACTTCTGCGTATTCCTCACCTTCAGAGGTATACCATTTTGCATCCTTACGAAGCGTATACGTGTAAGTCAAGCCGTCCTTAGATACAGACCAATCCTCAGCCATAGATGGCACAAAGTTACCATAGCGGTCATTTTCGAGCAAGCCATCGATAACGTTGCTCGTAATATTTGATGTAGCTGCCTTACCAGTTGTCAAATAGTTTAGGTTATCAGGATCCGTTTCATAAATGTATGAGAATGTCTTCTCACCTTTAGCACTTGAACTTGATCCAGAGCACGCAGCCAGAGTACCAGCTGCCAATAATGTCACACCCGCAAGGGCAAGTAATTTTGAACTTTTCATCATTTTCTCCTTTAAAATTTACATTCCATTATAGACCCTTTTCAGAAAGTTGTCAACAGAATTTTCAGAATTTTTGAATGATTTTAGCATTTTCTGAAAAATATTTTTTTGATAGATAGCCATAGTATTAAATTCCAATTTGTATAACTTACGATTTCCAAAATACAAACGGTCAAACCAAAGGTAAAAATCAGATTTTTTATCATTTTTTTGCTATGATTAGATAGAAGAAAAGCTAAGGAGGAGACAATGATATTAATTACAGGTGCAAATGGTCAGCTCGGTACCGAACTACGTTATTTACTAGATGAACGAAATGTGGACTATGTTGCAGTGGATGTGGCCGAAATGGATATCACTAATGCTGAAATGGTTGATAAGGTATTTGCTGAGGTCAAGCCAACTCTAGTCTATCATTGTGCAGCCTACACTGCTGTTGATGCGGCAGAAGATGAGGGAAAAGAACTGGATTTTGCCATAAACGTAACTGGAACTGAAAATGTAGCCAAGGCCTCTGAGAAATACGGAGCTACCCTGGTCTATATCTCAACAGACTATGTCTTTGATGGGAAAAAAACAGTCGGACAAGAATGGGAAGTTGATGACCTACCCGATCCGCAGACAGAGTACGGGCGTACCAAGCGAATGGGTGAAGAACTCGTTGAAAATCTTACATCACAGCATTATATCATCCGTACTGCTTGGGTCTTTGGAAATTATGGCAAAAACTTTGTCTTTACCATGCAAAATCTTGCCAAAACCCATAAAACTCTCACTGTAGTTAACGACCAACACGGTCGCCCAACCTGGACACGTACCTTGGCTGAGTTCATGACCTACTTGACTGAAAATCAAAAAGAATTTGGCTACTACCACTTATCAAATGACTCAACTGAAGACACCACTTGGTATGACTTTGCTGTTGAAATTCTTAAGGACAGTGATGTTGAAGTAGTACCAGTAGACTCCAGCAAGTTCCCTGCTAAGGCTAAACGTCCCCTCAACTCAACCATGAGTTTAGCCAAAGCGAAGGCGACAGGTTTTGTCATTCCAACATGGCAAGATGCCCTTAAAGAGTTTTATAAACAAGAAGTAAGAAAATAAAAGATTACTACATACATAAAAAGCAAGAGACTTTGAGTTCTCTTGCTTTTTAGTATGCATTTAGTTAATTACTTGTTGCGTTTTAGCATAGTTAGCCTCTACCGCTTCTTTTTCAGATTTCCACCAGTCTTGGTTATCTGTATACCATTTGATGGTCTCTTTGAGGCCTGCTTCAAAGTTGGTAAACTCGGGTTTCCATCCTAGTTCATCACGAAGCTTGCTAGCGTCAATTGCATAGCGAAGGTCGTGACCAGCTCGGTCCGTCACATGATCATAAGCATCAGCTGGTTGCCCCATCTCCTTGAGGATGAGTTCCAGCACTTCCTTGTTGTTCTTCTCGCCATCCGCACCAATCAAGTAGGTTTCACCGATTTGACCTTTGGTCAAAATTGTCCAAACACCTGAAGAATGGTCATTGGTATGGATCCAGTCACGGACATTCTTACCCTCACCATAGAGTTTTGGCTTGATACCACTCAAGATATTGGTGATTTGGCGCGGAATGAACTTCTCAATATGCTGGTAAGGACCATAGTTGTTTGAACAGTTAGAAATCGTCGCTTTCACGCCAAAAGAGCGAACCCAAGCTTTGACGATCAAGTCTGAAGCTGCCTTTGTTGATGAGTAAGGCGAGCTTGGATTGTACTTGGTTTCAGCTGTAAACTTCTCACCTGGACCTTCTCCATGACCTGGCAAATCTTCACGCAGAGGCAGATCCCCATAGACTTCGTCAGTCGACACATGGTGGAAACGAAGGTCATATTTACGAGCTGCTTCCAATAGAGTGTAGGTCCCAATGAAGTTAGTGTAGATAAAGGGGCTCGGGTCATTGAGCGAGTTGTCATTATGGCTTTCTGCAGCGTAATGAACGATAGCATCCGCTTCAGCCGCTAACTTGTCTACCAAGGTTGCATCAGCAATATCTCCAACAACCAACTCAACACGATCACCTAAAATTTCTTCAATATTGGCACGATTACCCGCATAAGTCAGCTTGTCCATCACTGTCACATGGACGTCTGGAAAGTTCTTGTAAACATAATGAACAAAGTTAGAACCGATAAAACCAGCCCCACCTGTCACGATAATATTCTTGTATTCAGTCATTTTTATTCCTTAACTTTTTTACAAATCTTCTTTTCTTAGTGGTTTGACATCCTTAAGTAGGGGATGATGTTTATCAGCTTCTGAGACTTCTGCTGCTTCTAGGTTTTCCCACTGGATGCCCAAAGCTGGATCTGCATAGTTGACAAAGGCATATTTAGGCTTGAGTTCAAGTGCCCAGTAGTCATTGACCAGATAGCTATAAGAAACTGTATCCGAGAGTACTTGGAAACCATTGGCTACGCCACGAGGGACAAAGATTCCCTTACTTGCATCAATCTCGGTCTGATAAACATTTCCAAAAGTCTCACCTTCACGTAGGTCAACCCAAGAACCCAAAACTTTCCCATTGTCTGCTACTGAAATATACTTGTCCCAAGGTTCGGCATGGAGGCCTCGAAGAACATTTTTACGAGAAAAGCTGACATTATTTTGCAGTTTCCCTTCAGCAAAGAAGCTTTCAGGAAAGCCAAGTGGCACCATCTTTTCCTTCTGGAAATTTTCCTTAAACCAGCCACGATTGTCTCCATGAACTGGAATGTCAAACTCTAACAAACCTGGAATGGCATCAATCTTACGCACTGCAAGTGTCTTGCCGAAAAAATTATCAGTCATCTAGATTTCTCCAATCAAACGGAGCAAGTATTGCCCGTATTCATTCTTCTTAAGAGGTTGCGCCAATTCCAGTACATCTTCACGACTGATATAACCCATACGATAGGCAATTTCTTCCAGATTGGCAACCTGAACATTTTGCATTCGTTGAACCGTTTCGATATATTGGGAAGCCTCTAACAGACTCTCATGCGTCCCTGTATCTAACCAGGCGAAACCACGCCCCATAACCTCAACAGACAAATCCCCACGTTTCAAATAAGCATTGTTAACATCTGTGATTTCCAACTCGCCACGAGCGCTGGGGTTGATCTGTTTGGCAATCTCTACAACATCATTATCATAGAAATAAAGACCTGTCACGACATAGTTGGAGCGAGGATACTCCGGTTTTTCTTCTATGGAAATGGCATTCATGTCTTCATCGAACTCGACCACACCAAAACGCTCTGGGTCCTTCACTTGATAACCAAAAACAGTCGCACCTTTCTCTTTCTTGGCTGCCTTTTGAAGCATTCTGCTCAAGCCAGGTCCATGATAGATATTATCTCCCAAGATCAAAGCAACACTATCGTCACCGATAAATTCTTCACCAATAAGAAAAGCCTGAGCAAGTCCATCTGGACTTGGCTGTTCCGCATAAGAAAGTTTAATCCCAAATTCGGAACCATCCAAGAGCAGATCCTTAAAGCGGGGTAAATCCTGTGGTGTCGAGATGATCAAAATGTCCTTAATCCCAGCCAACATCAGGGTTGACAAAGGATAGTAAATCATGGGTTTATCATAAACTGGCATCAGCTGTTTTGACGCAGCTCGAGTAAGTGGGTACAATCGGGTACCTGAACCACCCGCAAGAATAATACCTTTCATAATAGATTTCCTTTCTGGCTAATTACCTATCCTATATTTTATTTCATTTTGTCCCAAATTCCCTAAGGAATTTACTTTAATTTGGATAAGGCAGCTTTTAAATAGGCTCCGTCTCGAAGATCAGCTCCAACTTTCCTAGCCTGTTCTGAAAGTTCCTTGTAGTCTTGAAGTGTCAAATCATCTAGTACTTTTTGGAGGTCGTGTAGAGAATCAACTGCTATCCCACACTGTTTGTCCAGTACAAAGTGGGCCAGAGCCGACTCTTTCCAAACTACGACAGGAAAGCCCGAAGCCAAATAAAGAGAGGCCTTATGCGAATTGTTAAAACGTAGGTAATTTCCGTAAGAACCTTGGCAAGTTTCTGAACTATCACCATCCCACACCAAACCAAAACTACCTTGAAGAGCAGCTGGGAGGTCATCCGGCATAAAGGAACCAAAGTAGGTAGTGTTTTTCAATGCACGACTTTCATCATAGCCCACTCCATACAAATTATAGGCTGGTTGGTCTGGCAAGTTATAAAGATAACCTGACTTTGCAGGGTTCAAATTTCCAGCTATGATAATAGGCTGGTCTTTTTGGGGATTTGGTTTTTCAGCAAAGTTAGGAATCAAGTAGTCAAAAATCTCCAAGCTAACCATTTTATCTGCTTGCACTCCTTGACCTACCAAAACTTTCTTCATGATATCGTTATGAACGATAATCCCATCTACTGACATCAGAGCTTTCTTCTCTTGGAAGTAATTTCTCACTTTATGACGGAATTTCACTTCCGAACCTGCTGCATGACGCAAAGTTTCAACATCATGGATCAACAGATAGAATTTTGCTCCTCTTTTTTGCGCCTGCTTGATGAGTTGTGAGATGAAAAATGTATGGTGGATAATAGGGAACTGAATCACCAATTCATCTCCAGCTCCCAACTGATCAAACACAGACTTGGTCGCACGATATTTGTGTTGTTGAGCTTTAAAGAAATTCATCTTATACCAATTCTCAACCTTGAGTTCCAAGTCCTCATAACCCTCTGAGATTAGAATAGCTTCCACGTCATTTCGTGCCTTACTCCCTGCATTCTTTTCGTGTGCATTATGCAGAAATGAATCTTTCAGATAATATTTCACCTTTTCTCCCCTTTATCTGTGATATTCTTAGATGCTCCCTAGTTCTTCTTCTACCACATCCAATGCGCGTTCAACAGTTACATGCATATCATAGTATTTATAATCTGCCAAGCGACCACAGAAGATAACGTGGCCATTTTTCTCAGCTTCTGCTAGATACTGCTCGTAAATGGCATTGTTTTTGGCATCATTGATTGGATAATAAGGTTCATCACCACGTTTCCAATCAGCAGGATATTCACGCGTGATAACTGTCCTTGGCTGTGTTCCATATTCGAAGTGCTTGTGTTCAATAATGCGGGTATAAGGAATTTTACGTTCTGTATAGTTTACAACTGCGTTTCCTTGATAGTTATCCTCATCTAGAACTTCATGCTCAAAACGGAGACTGCGATACTCAAGTTCACCAAATTTATAATCAAAGAACTGATCAATCATCCCTGTGAAGACAATCTTAGTTGCTGAAGCCTCCAAGTTCTCCCGATTTGCAAAGAAATCGGTATTGAGCTCTACTTCGATTCCTTCCAACAACTTTTCGATGATGACATTGTAACCACCAATTGGAATTCCTTGGTAACGGTCGTTGAAATAATTGTTATCATAGGTCAATCGAACAGGTAAACGCTTGATGATAAAAGGTGGTAGTTCAGTAGCAGAACGCCCCCATTGCTTTTCGGTGTAGCCCTTGATTAGCTTTTCATAGACATCCGTACCAATCAACTTAATGGCTTGTTCCTCTAAGTTTTTTGGCTCAACATCTTGCATGTGCGTCGTCTGCTCAGCAATCTTGTCCTTGACTTCTTGAGGTGTCTTTGTCCCCCACAAAGCATAGAAAGTATTCATGTTAAAAGGCAGATTGTAAAGATGTCCTTGATAGTTGGCAATAGGCGAGTTGATATAGTTGTTAAATTCAGCAAATTGATTTACATAATCCCAGACTTTTTTGTTTGAAGTATGGAAAATGTGGGCACCGTACTTGTGAACGTTGATACCTTCAACGTCCTCACAGTAGATATTACCACCAATATGATTACGCTTATCAATCACTTTTACTTTTTTCCCACGCTTGGTTGCTTCATAAGCAAAAATTGCTCCCGACAAACCAGCACCAACGATTAGATAGTCGTACATTTTGTTCTCCTTTTTATAATTTAACAATTCGATTGAAATAAGGGATTTTCATTAACATTCCAACAATAATAAAACTAACACATAAGGTAAATATAGCAAAAAGTAAATATGCTCCTACAAAACTAAAACCAAATAGTTTTTCCCACACTTTCATAATATAAGTGTGTATTATAAAGACACCCATAGTTTGGTTAGAAAGAAAAGTAATCCATTTGTTGTTATCTTGATTCAATGCAAGTGAGAATATGGTTAGAAAAATTCCTAAACTTACAACTTTTACAAATAGAAGATCATAAAAATATTCAGCAAAAAAATTATGGTAAGTGGTTCTTGCTAAGAAAAATAATATTAAAGGCGAAACCAGGAACAAAAGTACTACGATTATTTCCATCCATCTCTTAAACCTATTTTTGATAATATCTTTGTCAAATTGAGCTATAAAGCCACCTAAAAGATAATAGAAAAACCAAGTCCATAACCTAAAGGTTTGTATAACATATGTTTGTATTGGCATTTGAAGTACAATATTTGTTAACTCAAAAATCAAACCAACAACTAGCAATACAGATAGGATGTATAAATAACTTCTTTTTAAATTAAGGAATTTTTTCAAAACAGGCAAACTTATATAAATAATTATGAGTGCACCAAAAAACCAAAACTGGAAGAAATACCCCTTTTGTATCAAAGAACCTACAATTTTTTTAATTGGATTAACTGTAAAATCTCGTTTAAAAAGCCAAATGATTACCGACCATGACGATACTGTTATTAGAATCCATTTTACTTTCTGCAGTATATAGGAATAGGTAATCTCTCTCTTTCCTAACAATAAATAACCATTAACCATAAAAAATAAAGGGATAGAATAGGTTCCTAAGTAGTATAAATATGTCGAAAAATTCCATGAACCTGTCTCTTTAAATCCACCCATCGCTGTATGGAGTAGAACAACCCCAACACATGCAAGTACTTTTAGTAGATCTAAGTTAATATTTCGATATTTGCGCATTCTAATTTTTCCTAATTATTTGTTTTAATTCTTTCACATCTACCACTTTTAGAGATAGAATCGCAAAAAGGTAAATGATTCCACCAATCACAGCAAATGCTAAAACATTTATGGTTGGCGAAAAATGTATGACTGTTTTTGAAACTAGCAAGAGGCCATACATAATAGCTGATGCTAGAATAATCTTCATCATCGATCGGATAATCGGAACATCTTTTATATATTTGCGAGTAAAGAACAGTTGAATTGCCCAAACTAGCGCTTCTGTTAAGACAGACACGATTGCTGCTCCTATATAACCCAGCTTTGGAAGCAAGAGAAGATTTAATCCCACACTAACAATAGCAGGAATTGTTGTTGACAGCATAAACTCTTTATTTTTATTATGAGGTATTAATATTTGTATACCCATAATATTGGTCCAACCAATAAAGAACATTCTAAAAATCATAATTGCTATCGCATAGCGTACCTCTTGAAAATCTTGCCCCAGGAAAAAATTCACAAAATCATCATTTACAATTAACATTCCTGCCATAATAGGAAAAATAACTAAATTATAAATCAGAAATGACATCTCATGCATTTTGCTAACTGCTTTGTGATCTCCTGAGGATAAAAGATTTGAAACTCGTGGCAACATGACACTTCCTAACGAAGTCACCAGTGTTAGTAAAATATTAACAAGTTTCAAAGCTTGATCATAAATACCTACATCTCTTGTTGAGGCAAGAGTTCCAAGCATAGTGCTATCTAATGTCACATAAAGAGATATGGCAATCTGAGGCAAGAATAACAAGATGACCGGTTTCAAATGTTTCTTAGCGTACTTCAAATCAAAATGTGGTCTCCCAATAAATTGTCTTGCTGGTAGCCACATACTTAATTGTCCCAACAATTCAAAAATGGTAAGAAGAAATACATACAAGTATAAATCATTAGCTGATTTTACAAATAGGAAAATAGAGATGACACCAATCAACTTGACAGTAATATTCCGCACTGTGATCTTTCTAAAATCCTCCAAACCTTGAAACAACCACGAAATATCCAAACCTTTTGATACTAAACTCAATCCTAAAATATAAGCTACTGGATTTTGCATTGAAGGTAATAAGAAACAAAGAACAAGATAAAGTAAAATGGACAACCATGTTGCAGCAAACTGGAGAGAATAAATCCCCCAAAAATTCTTCTCAATTTCCTTACGATGAGCTGAAATTTCTTTTGTGCCATAGTTAGCAACACCAAGAGTTGCAAGCAAGATAAAATAGGTAACAATAGAGTTAAAGTAGCCATACGTTCCTAAATCATCAGAACTAAAAATCCTTGTTATATAGGGAGTCGTAATGATAGGAAGGATTATGAGTAATAACTGATAAGAAAGATTATAGGCATAATTTTTTAGAACTTTCATATTTGACTAGATTATTTTAACCCTTCCACATTCTATTTTTTATTTACTCAATATTTCTCTCATCGTTCATGATAAATAGTCGACTAATCAATAGAATAAGAGGTGAGTAACGAAGTACTAACATCTGAGGATCAAACATACCATGTATGGTCATAATTCCTATACAAGCTAGTACGATATCTCTTCTTTTTAATTTAAAATAGGATGCTACTCCTGTCAAAGCTGGTAACATAAATAAAGCAACCAATAAACCATCAATAACAAGTAGCTGAACAAATGAGCTATCAATGAAATTATAATCATTTGAAAGATTACCAAAAATATCAAATGTTTTAAATGATATTGGTTTACCTAAAATTGAAACCCCAAAATTATGAAATCCTTCTACACTCAATCTAAGGCGATTATGGGTAATTTTATCAGTCAAATGGTACAACACACCTGTTGAATAAAAGCAAAAATATAATATTATCATTAATGCTAACGTAAAACAATGATTCACTATCTTAGTTAACCAACTATTATCAAT